>JAFYHD010000161.1 GCA_017539325.1 bacterium
AAATGAAGTCCTTCGCCGACAAAGTCTACGGCGACACGCACGGCAACAGCTTCGCCGTCCTTAACGAGAAAGGCAAGAGGAAAGTCATGCTGGCCGGCCATATCGACGAGATCGGCTTCCAGGTGCAGTCTATCTGCGACGGCGTCATCAAGTTCCAGCCTCTGGGCGGCTTTGACACCAACATCATCCCCGGCCGCCGCGTCATCATCCACACCGCCAAGGGCGACGTCCCCGGCGTCATCGGCAAGAAGGCCATCCACCTCATGTCCGCCGACGAAAGGAAGAAAACGACCGAGTTCCGCGACATGTGGATCGACACCGGCATCTATGACGAGGAAGAGCTGAAGAAGACCGTCGAGATCGGCGACCCCATAACCTACGGCTACACGCTTGAACATCTGGCCCACGACGTTTACGTCGGCCGCGGCGTGGACGACAGGATCGGCGCCTTCATCATCGGCGAAGTTTTGAGAAACCTCAAAGGCAAGAACCTCGGCGATCTGGCCGTCTACGCGGTCGCGACCGTCCAGGAAGAGATCGGCTTGCGCGGCGCCGTGACGGCCGCCGGCAGCATCAAGCCGGAATTCGGTTTCGCGGTGGACGTCTGCCACTGCCTTATGCCGGGCGTCGGCAAAGACGTGGTCGGCGACGTGACGATGGGATCTGGCGCCGTCGTGACGAGAGGCCCGAACATCAACCCGAAGCTCTTCGACCTGGTCGTCAAGACCGCCGGCAAAAAGAAGATCGCCTTCCAGCGCGACGCGGCCTGCCGCGGCACCGGCACCGACGCCAACGCCATGCAGCTCTCAAGTGGCGGCGTGGCCTGCCAGCTGATCTCTATCCCCAACCGCTATATGCACACCCCGGTCGAACTGTTCGACATGAAGGACGTGGAATCCGCCATCGCCCTCATGACCGAAACGATCCTGGCCGTCGATAAGAAAACCTCTTTTGTGATCTAAAAATGAGCGAAACGAAATATCACATTCCCCTCTCCTCCCCCGACATTACGGAAAGGGAGATCCAGGCTGTGACGGACGTCATGAGGACCGGGACTTTGAGCTTGGGCCCGAAGCTTCCGGAGTTTGAGAAAGCCATAGCCGATTACGCCGGAATAAAGCACGCCGTGGCGGTCAACTCCGGCACCTCCGGATTGCACCTCTGCGTCAGGGCGCTGGGATTGAAGCCAGGCGACGAAGTCATCACGACTTCCTTCTCCTTCATCGCCTCCGCCAACTGCGTCATCTTCGAGGGCGCCAAGCCCGTCTTCATAGACATAGATCCCGTCGACATGAACTTCAACATCGATCAGATCGAGGGCGCCATCACCGAGAAGACCAAAGCGATCGTGGCGGTGCACGCCTTCGGCATGCCGGTCGACATGGTTAGAGTCATGGAAGTGGCCAAAAAGCACAACCTCGCCGTCATCGAGGACGCCTGCGAAGCCATCGGCGCCATGATCAAAGACGGGAATGAATGGAAAATGGCCGGCACCTTCGGCGACTGCGCCCTGTACGCCTTCTATCCCAACAAGCAGATGACGACAGGCGAAGGCGGCATCATCATAACCGACGACGACGAGATCGCCCGCCTTTGCGTCTCCATGCGCAACCAGGGCAGAGACGCCGGCATGGGCTGGCTCGCGCACGCGAGGCTCGGCTACAACTACCGTCTGAGCGACATGAGCTGCGCCCTGGGCACCGTCCAGGTCTCCCGCCTTGGCGAGATACTGCCGAAGAGGGCGGAAGTGGCTGCCCGCTACACGAAGCTCTTTAAGGAAGAGCTTCCCGAAGTGGTCCTCCCCTGCCCCGATCCAGAAAACTTGAAGCGCAGCTGGTTCGTCTACGTCATCCAGCTTCCCAAGCAGTACAGCGGCGACCAGAGGAACGCGCTCATAACGCATCTGCGCGGCCTCGGCATCGGCTGCAACCAGTACTTCTCCCCCATCCACCTGCAGCCTTTCTACGTCAGAGAATACGGCTGGAAGCGCGGAGACCTTCCCGTGACTGAATACATGGGCGATCATTCTATGTCCATCCCCTTCTTCAACAAGCTCTCGCTTGAGGACCAGAAGATCGTGGTCAGTGAAATAAAGAAATGGCTTAAGGAAAATCCGGCCTGATGAGCGAAAGTAAAGGCGTCAAATTTCTGAAACTCCTGGCGGAGCACGGGCTCGCCGTGACCATAGGCCTGGCGGCGCTCGTCAGGATCTATCTTCTGCTGATAAGAGAGTACGTCATCGTCAACGACGGGCTCCTCTATGTTCAGTGGATAGAGAAGATCCAGGAGCTTGGATTTAAGGGCGCCTTTACGAACGCTTATCCTTTCAACCTCTTCCCGCTTTTCGCGGCCTGCCTTCAGAAGATCTCCTTCGGAACGCTTTCCGCCGAGACATCAGTTCTCATCCTGAACTTCTTCTTCGGGCTTCTGGCGCTCGTTCCCGTCTATCTTCTGGCAAAGAGGATCTTCGGGAAACTGCCGGCGCTTGTCACGGGCTTCTACATCGCCTGGCACCCCATCTTCACGGAAGTCTCCTGCCAGGTCTTGAGGGAAGCCCCCGCCATCTGCTTCGGCCTCTGGGCGGTCTATTTCCTTCTGACCGGACTGGAAAAGGAAGAGCCCGAGAACTGGGACTACAAGAAGCTGGCTCTGAGCCTCGTCTTCATTTTCCTCGCGCTCCTCATCAGGCTCGAGATGCTGGCGCTTCTTTTCGTCGCCTTCATTACGCTCTTCTTGGCGCACTATGAAAGGGGCCGCGACAATCATTTCAAAGCCAGGTTCAAGATCTTCTTCGTCTGCGCGGCCATTCTTCTAGTCTCGGCCGCTGCCGTCTTCGGCGCCGTCAGAGTAGTGAAAGGACAGTGGGATTTCGCCAGGCTCGACAAGATCTTCTCCGCCCAGGGAATGGGCGAGGAAAAATACGACGTGGCCGATCCTTTGAAACCCTCCGCGGAAATCTACGACGCCCAGGGCAAGCCTATCCCGATGGCGAGAACGAAGTACGCCTTCGCGCATTTGGCCTGGGACCACCAGAGGGCTTTGTTCGGCTACGAGATCCTCTACAAGACCTGGAAGACGCTGCATCCGGTGGGATTGGCGCTGCTTCTCATCGCGTTCTACTACCTTATTGTGAAAAAGCCCCTGAAGCTCTGCGCTCCCATAAACGTTTTCTCCGCCGCGCTGATCGTGATCATGGGCGCCGTCTTCTACCGCTACGTCTCCACGAAGTTCGCGGTCAGCAACAGGCACATCGTCCTGCCGGTCTTCGTGCTCTCCGTTTACATGGGGCTATTCACCTCTTACCTGAGAGTCGAGAAAGGCTACCAGAAACTGCTTTTGGCCTTCTGCCTCGCGGCGGCTTTCCTAATGCTGACCTACAAGGCCTTCCGTCCTTTGGAGAGCCACCGTCTTCCCTTAAAGCTTTACGGGAAACAGCTGGCCGAAAAGAAACTCCTTCCCGAAAAGTCTCTTTTGATCGAGCCCGACGGCCTCAAGCAGCTTTCCTATTACGCCGGCATGAAACACAAGATGTGGGCCTCGCAGACTTCCGAGGAGCTCATGGAACAGCTGGCGAAAAAAGAGAACGCCTTTTTGCTCGTCAATTTCCGGGACGACAGCCACACCGCGGCTTTCCTCCCCATAAAAGACAAACTGGAACAGATCGGTTCCCTTGAACCCATTGATAAAAAATTCGAACTGAAACTTTACCGTCTGAAAAAATAAGACCATGAAGCTGAACTTTCTGAAAAATCCCGACCGCGGCCCGCTTGTCTGGCTGATGGTCATCAGCGACGCCCTGCTTTGCGCCGTGAGTTTTCTGATCATGACTTTCGTGCACGCGAGCTGCGCCGAAAAGCCCTTCTCGAGTTACTACGAGATGCTAGCCTACTGTCTGCCGATCATAGTCGTCGTCAGGCTCGTAGTCTTCGCCTGCTTTTCTCTCTACCGCAGCGGCTGGCGCTACGCCGGACTGCACGATGCCGTCAACATCGCCAAGGCCGTCTCGGTCAGCACGCTCGTCGCTTGCATCGTCACCATCCTTGTCAGCAAGATCCCCGAGAAGCCTTTCAACTATTCCGTCTACATTTTCCTGGGCGACATGGTGATCGCAACCGTCCTCATCACGACCATGCGTTTCTCCATGAGGCTGAAAAAGGAATTCCTCGCCTGGCGCCGCACCGGCAGGAAGAACGTTCTGATCGTCGGCGCGGGCGACGCGGGCGTCATGCTGCTTAGGGAGATCAACGCCAATCTCCCGAAATACGCGGTCGTCGGCTTCATCGACGACGATCCCAAAAAACTTGGTATGCTGATCCAGGGCGTCCCCGTCCTCGGCAAAAGAGCTCAATTGGAGACCATCGTCCACACGACTTTCACCGAGGAAGTCTTCATCGCCATCCCCTCCGCTTCCGGGCATGCCATCAAGGAAGTGGCCGAGACTTGCAATGCCCTTAAGATCAGGTATAAAACCCTCCCCTCCGTCAACGACATCGTGGACGGCAAAGTGACGGTCTCCGACCTTAGGGAAGTCGACATTCTCGACGTTCTGCGCCGCGATCCCGTGGAACTGGATCTTCCCGCCATCAAGAACAAGATCAGGGGCAAGCGCGTCCTCGTCACGGGCGCCGGCGGTTCTATCGGTTCCGAGATGTGCCGCCAGATCGCGCTCTTCAAGCCCGAGGAGCTGATCCTTCTGGAACTCTGCGAATTCAACCTTTACCAGATAGACCGCGAACTCAAGGCCAAGTTCCCCGATCTTAAGATCTGCCCCTACATTGCTGACATCAAGAACGAAGCCAGGCTCGACCATATTTTCGCCGAGCACAAGCCCCAGATCGTCTTCCACGCCGCGGCCTACAAGCACGTGCCGATCATGGAGCTCAACCCTCTGGAAGCCGTCCTTAACAACGTCAAGGGCACCTACCAGATCGCCTGCGCCGCCGACAAGCACGGCTGCGAGGAATTCATCCAGATCTCGACCGACAAGGCCGTCAAGCCGAGCTCAATCATGGGCGCCACCAAGAGAGTGGCCGAGAAATTCGTCCAGAGCCTCAACACTATCAGTTCGACGAGATTCATCTCCGTCAGGTTCGGCAACGTCTTAGGTTCCTCCGGAAGCGTCCTTCCCCTCTTCAGGGAGCAGATCATAAAGGGCGGACCCGTCACCGTCACGCACCCTGACATGACGCGCTACTTCATGCTCATTCCCGAAGCGGCCCAGCTCGTTCTGGAAGCCGCCACCATTGGCGAAGGCGGCGAGATCTTCATTCTCAACATGGGCGAGCCGGTCAAGATCGTCGACCTTGCCAACCAGCTGATAAGACTGATGGGCAAACGCCCGGGCAGCGACGTGCAGATCGTCTTCACCGGCCTCAGGCCTGGCGAAAAAATGCACGAGCAGCTAGTCTACGACGGCAGCGAACAGCCGACCAGGATGAAGAAGATCATGGTCACCAGGACCAATCCGGAAAATTACGAAGAGCTCAAAGAAAAGATCCTCGAGCTCATCGACGTGGCGGCCTTCGGAAATGAAAAGGAGACCAGGGAAGAACTCTGCAAGATCGTTCCGGAATACACCCCCGACACCAGCTACGTAAGCGAATAGATTGTGGCTGTCAGAATTGGAGATGAATTAGTCCTCGACCTCGTCGACAACGCCTTCGGCGGCGAAGCGGTCGGAAGGCTCAACAATCTTGTCATTTTCGTGCCCTTCGCGATAAAAGGTGAAAAGGTGCGCGTCAAGATCATCAGCAAAAAGCGCCGGATGCTTTTCGCCGACCTTCTGGAAGTGATAGAGCCTTCCCCTGAGCGCCAGGAGCCTTTCTGCAAGAACTTCGGACGCTGCGGCGGCTGCCAGTACCAGCACATAAAATACCCGTACCAGCTTGAGATCTTCGTCAAACAGCTGAAAGACCTGCTCATCAGGACAGGCGGTTTCCTCGAGCTCCCCGAGATCCTTCCGGCCCTCCCCTCCCCTAAGACCACCCATTACCGCAACAGAATAGACCTGCACCCGGCCGTAGACGAAGCAGGAGAGCCATATTACGGCTTTTGCCTTAGGAACGCGCCCAAGACCATATTCCCCTTGACAGAGTGCCCTATTTTCGCCTTGGAGGACGATTTCTCGAAGATCCCCATGCGCATGGAGGACAAGCTTCTGGTCTTGAGGACGCACAGCGGGGAGCCCTACTATTACTTCAAGGACAACCACAACGTTGTCTCCTCGAAGCCGTACGACTACAAAACGAAGGAAAGTTTGGGCGACGAGGACGTCTTCTACGATTTCTGCGGGCTGAGATTCTTCAATTCCTATTCCGGTTTCTTCCAGGTCAACCCCTCGCTTCTGGAAACGTTCGCCAAAGTCGTCAAAGATTTCGCACAGCCCAAATCAGACGACCTTCTGCTGGATGTCTATTGCGGCGCGGGCTTCTTCGGACTCACCTTGGCAAAGGAAGTTAAAAAAGTTCTGGGCGTCGAGATCGACCCCTCCTCCATCGCCTACGCCAAAAAGAACGCCGAAGCCGCCGGCTTTGCGAACTGCGAATACACCGCGGACTTCGCGGAAAACTTCCTGAAAGGCCTTCTGGAAACAGGCGTCAAGCCCGACATCTGCATACTTGACCCTCCCAGGACCGGGCTGACCAACAAGGCCGTCTCCGCCGTCAAGCACCTTGAGCCCAAGCGGCTCATCTACATTTCCTGCGGACCGCCGACCTTTGCCAGGGACGCCGCCAAATTCGCGAACGCCGGCTACCAGCTCAGCAAGATCCAGCCCCTGGACCTCTTCCCGCACACCAAGCACTTCGAGCTCATCTCACTCTTCGAGTGGAAAGGGAAAGGTCTGGGCTCTCCCACCAAAAGCGCGGAAAGCGAGGAATAATGTCCCTCCTTGAGATCTTACTTCTGGGCGTATCCCTTTCCATGGACGCCTTCGCCGTCTCCATCTGCCAGGGCCTGACCTTAAAGAGCTTCAGCCTAAAGCACGTCCTCACGATTGGACTTTGGTACGGAGGATTTCAGTTCCTGATGCCCGTGATAGGCTTTTTCTTGTCCGCCCGCTGCGCCGGCATGATCGAAAGCTTCGACCACTGGATCGCCTTCGGCCTTCTTTTCCTCATCGGCGTCAACATGATCAGGGAAGCGCTTTCCAACGAAGAGGAGAGCCTCACCTCGTCTCTGGCCTTCCTCACGATGCTTAAGCTTGCCATCGCCACTTCCATCGACGCCCTGGCCGTCGGAGTCTCGCTCTCATTGCTTCAGGATACGATCGTGCTTCCGGCCTTGCTGATAGGGCTTACCACTTTCATGATCTCGGCTATCGGCGTCTCCTTCGGAAAGTATATTGGAGAAAAATTCAGCTCCAAAGCTGAAATAGCCGGCGGCATCGTTCTGATCCTCCTTGGCGTGAAGATCCTCCTTGAACACACTCTGCTGAAATCATAAAACGACTGGGGTCACGACTGGGGTCACGACTGGGGTCACGACTGGGGTAGTACTACTTCTCCTTTATGGCGTAGTAACCGCCACTCTTAGGAGCTCCACGATATTCTATTTTACCATGTTTTTTAAGAATTTGTATGTTGCGCTCAATAGTCCTTAGTCCTTTGTTTGTCAAGCGAGACAATTCATTGGCTCTTTTTCCTGGATGAATAATTATTACTTTATACAAAAAATTTACTTCTTTGTTTAACGCCTCATTTATTCCGCCATTTGTCGTGTTTACTCCGCCACTTGCTCCGCCATTTATCGTGTCTGCTCCGCCATTTGTCGTGTTTGCTGTGTCATTTGCAAGGCCATTTATAGACTCATTGTCTTCACCATTTAATGACTCAAATTTAATGAATTTTTCATTCAATGAAAACCCTCTAACGGTCAATCGATATTTTTGTAATCGAGAATTAGGTGTATTTTTTAATGTATATTCAATCAACCCCATATCGATAAGCAATCTCAAATATCGTCTTCGCAAATTTTGGGGGCGGCTTATACCTACTGTCAAAGCAAGTTGTGAGGTTGACATCACTTTGCCTTTGAGCGTCCTTAATATCCTTCGCTGGATGTCATCGAGTATCGCTTCGCTCGGCTTTATCAGCGAAGGAGTTACTTTTGGCAAATCCGGAAATATTTCCTTACTATTTTCGCGATTCTCGCCGTAATCTATCAGCTGCCTATTGGAAAATCCGTACATTAGATTGGGAAGCGTAATGCGGAAATAGTAGGATTTTCCTTCAAGCTTTGGCATGCGTTTCGCGGGATTGATGCTGATCTTTTCGTAGTCCTCGAAGATCTTCTTGAATCCGCTGCCGCGCCTTTCGGTGATCTGTAGCCTCTCGCACATATCCGCAATAAGCTTGTTGCGTCGGACAGAAGGAATATTATGCACATCGTATTCCTCCAATTTCTTTTCAAGGGGCATTTCCCCGGGAGAAGTTATCTCGAGCCTGTCGTCAAATATGTCGATATGCACTTCACTGCCAGTTATTATGTAGTCGCGATGAATAAAAGCGTTGACAATTGCTTCATGCACCGCCCTATTGGGATATTCATCGAATTCCAGCCTAGTACTCGGCAGCTTATGCCAGGAGTGTCGGGAATTCAGTCGGACGAAATCCTCAGCATACTGCATTATCGTCAATAGACCGCCGGAATACTCCTGAGTGTCAATAATGTCCATTTCTTTGGCTGCCATAGTCAATCCGTTCCAGCGGGTGCAGAAGACACGCGAATGCGTTAGCGGACAATCGTCGGCAAACAGGGCGCCCGTATTAGTCAGCTTGCCATCAGGGAACGCCAAGCCGAAAGAAACGAAATCATTATCCGTCATCTCTATGCCTCGCTTTTTATACATTTCCGCCACGAGAGCCGTGAATTTATGTTTGTCTTTCATATAACCGCCGAAAGTTTCCACCTCGTCCCATCCCTTTTTTGCCTTTTCCAAAACGAATCTCGTGAGGGCTATTCCAGTTAGCTCCATATTTACCGAGCCTGTGCGATAGTAAAACTTTCCGTGGTAGCATATAGGATATTCGCTTGACTCTACCGTAACGCTGATCACATCTTTGCCTTGTATACGCAGCAAAGCAACGTCAGCGACAATGCCGGTCGCATTGCGAATTTTGTTTGGGATGTCTTCCATGAGCTTTTTGGGATTATTTAATCCAATTGGCTGCTTGGTCTTGTCGTCTATCCCGATATACATCGTTCCGCCTTTCGCGTTAGCGTAACCGCATATCCAAGCGATACACTTGTCGTCCCAACTCGCTTTGTATTCCACGTTTTGAGATTCTTCTTGTTTCATAATGATCTCCTAAAATCATATGTTTTCCTGGTTATCAAATTTTATGATTTTTAATGAAATTTTCCAACAAAAATGTTTAATGCTACTTATTTTAGTAGCATTTTCGCTCTTTATATTGCAAAAATATAAAGATTGAAAAATCAAAAAAATGCGCAGAAAACCTCTGCGCATCAATAAAAGTCAAAATTCACTCTATCATTTACTCTATCATGATAGCATGAATTTACTCTATCATTTTCAGGTGACAGCAAATATTGTTTTTAATAGACGCGAATGCCGGAGAGGTAGGTGGCGACGACTTTGATCTTGCTTATGGCTTCAGGGGTGGTCTCGAAGGGGTCGGCGTCGAGGACGACGAAATCCGCCAGCTGGCCTTCCCTTATCCTGCCCTTCACCTTTTCCTCAAAGCTCGCTTCCGCGCCGCGGAAGGTGAAGGAATCCAAGGCTTCCGCGACCGTGAAAGCCTCGCTTGGCAGATAAGGTCCTGTACCGTCC
>JAFYHD010000162.1 GCA_017539325.1 bacterium
CCTGGTGGACAAAGCGGCAGAGAGAATCGTTGAGACGGCAAAGCGCACAGGCGTTCAGGTCTCCGGTCCCGTCCCGCTTCCCACGGAAAAGGAAGTAGTGACCATTCTTCGTGCGGTTCACAAGTACAAAGACTCCCGTGAGCAGTTTGAACAGAGAACCCACAAGAGACTCATCGATATCATCCGTCCGTCCGCGAAAACGGCGGAGGCGCTCACCAACCTGGAGCTGCCCGCAGGCGTGGATATCGAGATCAAAATGCTGTAATTGATTCCGGCACCTATAGAAACCCGTATAGGCACCGCAGGTCAAGTCGGCGAGAGCCGACCAATAATCTGAAGGAGGAAACACTCAAATGCAAAAAGGTCTTATCGGAAAGAAGATCGGCATGACCCAGTTCTTCGACGAGAAGGGTAACGTGATCCCCGTCACCGTCCTGGAAGTCGGTCCCTGCGCGGTCGTTCAGAAGAAGACGGAAGAAAAGGACGGCTACAACGCCCTCCAGCTCGGCTACGGCGACGTGAAGATCGCCAGAGTCAACAAGCCCATGAAGGGCCACTTCGCCAAGGCGGACGTCGCCCCCAAGAAAGTCCTGAAAGAGTTCCGGCTCGACGACACGGATTCCCTTAACGTAGGCGATATCATCAAAGCCGACGTTTTCGCCGCCGGCGAAAAGGTGGACGTGTGCGGCACAGGCAAAGGTAAAGGTTACGCCGGCGCCATCAAGAGATGGAATTTCGGCAGACTGAAAGAGACCCACGGTTCCGGCCCCGTGGTAAGACATCAGGGTTCCATGGGCGCGTGCTCCGACCCCTCGAGAGTCTTCAAAGGCAAGAAAATGGCCGGCCATCTCGGCAGCGAGAGAGTCACGATCCAGAATCTGGACGTCGTCAAGGTTGACGCTGAAAACAACCTGATCGCCGTAAAGGGCGCCGTTCCCGGCGCGAAGGGCGGCATCGTTGTGATCACGGACGCCGTTAAGAAAGCCTAAGGAGGGAATAAGAGATGCCTAAAATTGATGTATTGAACATGGCAGGCGAGAAGGTCTCCGAGCTGGAGCTCAGCGAAGCCGTTTTCGCAGTCGAACCCAACACCTCGGCTATGCACATCGCGGTTGTCAATTATCTCGCCAATCAGCGTCAGGGTACTCAGTCCACCCTTACCCGTTCCGAAGTGAGCGGCGGCGGCAAGAAGCCCTGGAGACAGAAGGGCACCGGCCGCGCCAGACAGGGCTCCACCAGAGCGCCCCAGTGGTTCCACGGCGGTATCGCCCACGGCCCCAAGCCCCGCAGCTACAGCTTTACCATCAACAAGAAGGTAAAGAGACTTGCCATCAGGTCCGCGTTCTCCGCCAAGGTCGCCGACAACGAGATGATCGTGATCGACGAGATCAAGCTGGACGCGATCAAGACCAAGGATATGGTCAAAGCGCTGGCCGCCGTCAAGGCCGCCAAGAAGGCGCTGATCGTTCTCCCCGAGAAGGACGACGTCGTCTACCGCAGCGCCCGCAATATTGAAGGCGTGAAGGTGGCTCCCGTCAACGCGATCAGCGTGTACGACATCCTCAACTGCGATTCCCTTGTGATCGCGAAGGATGCGGTAGCAAAGATTGAGGAGGTTTACGCATAATGAGTAAGTTTGCACAGGATATCATCCTCAAGCCGGTGGTTACCGAAGAGAGCATGCTCGGCACCGCGATGAAGAAATACACCTTCGTCGTCGCCAAGAGCGCCAACAAGATCGAGATCGCGAAAGCGGTGGAAGAGCTGTTCGGTGTGGAAGTTGATTCCGTCAACACCATGAACGTGAAAGGCCACCTTCGCCGCTACGGCCGCTTCGAAGGCTACAAGCCCTCCTGGAAAAAGGCCGTCGTGACCCTGACCGAAAAATCCAAAACGATCGAGTTCTTTGACGGTATGTTTTAATCTGACGCTGACAGCAGCGTAGATTTCCGACCAGCCGGAAAGTGACGTATGGTTTTAGCCGGCCGCTAAACTCTCCGGTAAAGAACACAAAACTTCAATTAAATGAAAGGTATGTGAGCATTATGGCTATCAAAGTCTATAAGCCGACAACGAACGGACGCCGTAACATGTCGACTACGGATTATTCCAAACTGTCAAAGGTCGCTCCCGAAAGAAGCCTTCTTGAGCCCCTCAAGAAGACCGCAGGCAGAAACTCCTACGGCAGAATCACCGTCCGCCATCACGGCGGCGGCAACCGTCAGAAATACCGCATCATCGACTTCAAGAGATCGAAGTTCGATATGCCCGCTGAGGTCAAGACCCTTGAATACGATCCCAACCGTTCGGCATTCATCGCGCTGATCCAGTATGAAGACGGCACCAAGAACTACATCCTCGCTCCCGCAGGTCTTGCGGTCGGCGATACCATCATCGCGGGCCCCACGGCGGATATCAAAGTGGGCAACGCGCTTCCCCTTTCCAACATTCCCACCGGTACGTTCATCCACAA
>JAFYHD010000020.1 GCA_017539325.1 bacterium
GCCACCGGCTCTCCCCTTACCAACAAGTATTCCGAAGGCTATCCCTACCGCCGCTACTACAAGGGCCAGGAAGTGATAGACGTTTTGGAAAGTTTGACGATCGAACGCGCCAAATCCCTCTTCGGCGCCGAGCACGCCAACGTCCAGCCCTATTCCGGTTCTCCGGCTAATATGGAAGCCTACTACGCTTTCTTAGAGCCGGGCGACACCATTTTGGGCATGTCGCTCCCCCACGGCGGGCACCTTACGCACGGCTGGAAAGTTTCCGCTTCCTCGCGCTTCTACAAGAGCGTGCAGTATCCAATAGACGAGAAGACCAACCGCCTCAACATGGCGACGGTCAGGGAGCTCGCCAAGGAATGCAAGCCGAAAATGATCTTAGCTGGCGCCAGCGCTTATCCTAGGATCATCGACTTCGCGGCCTTCCGCGAGATCGCCGACGAGGTGGGCGCCTACCTTATGGTCGACATGGCCCACATCGCGGGCCTGGTGGCGGCGGGCGTTCATCCCTCTCCTGTCCCCTACGCTGACGTCGTGACGACTACCACGCACAAGACTCTCAGAGGCCCCCGTGGCGCCATGATCCTCTGCAAGGAGCAGTACGCCAAGAAAGTAGACAGCGCCGTCTTCCCGGCGAACCAGGGCGGACCGCACAACCATACGACCGCCGGCATGGCCGTCGCCTTCAAGGAAGCGGCAAGCGACTCCTTCAAGGCCTACGGCAGAAAGGTCGTCGAGAACGCCGCGGCCCTGGCGGACGAGTTCCTTAAGCTCGGCTTCAACCTTGTCACAGGCGGCACCGATAACCACCTGATCCTGATCGACCTGAGGAACAAAGGATTGAAGGGCAACCCTATCGCCACCGCGATGGAAAAGGCCGGCATCGTCTGCAACAGCAACACCGTCCCCTACGAGACCGGGAAAGCCATGGATCCGAGCGGCATCAGACTCGGTTCCGCGGCCGTGACCACGAGAGGCTTCGGCGAAAAGGAAATGAGAAAGATCGCCAACTGGACCGACCAGATCTGCAAGGATCCGGAGAACGAGGCGGTTCTTGCGAAGATCAAACAGGAAGTGCTGGAAGTCTGCGCTTCCTTCCCCGTACCCGACACTTTAGTCACCGACTGAAAAAAGCATGGCAGAAAAAGGACTATTCGGAGATTTTTTCCGCGAGGCGCCCAAAGTTAGGCGCACCAAGATCGTCTGCACCATGGGCCCGGCCGTTTCCGGAAAGGAGAAGGTCCGGGAACTCATAGAGTGCGGCATGGATGTGGCGAGGCTAAATTTCTCGCACGGCACGCACCAGCAGAAAGACGAGATCATAGCTGACGTAAGATCGGCCGCCAAGGAAGCCGGCAAGACCGTCGCGATCCTGCAGGACCTGCAGGGACCGAAGCTCAGGGTCGGCGAGATGCGCGGCGGCAAACCGATCCTGCTTGAGGACCACGCCAAGCTTACGATCTGCAACGAGCCCGTCTTCGGCACGGCGGAAAGAGTCTACGTAGACTATCCTTTGCTGGCGGAGGAAGTCGAAGTAGGAGAACCGATCCTTCTGGCGGACGGCAGCATTACCTTGAAGGTCGTCAGCACCGACAAAGAAAATGGCGAGATCGTCTGCGAAGTGATCCACGGCGGCGAGCTCTATCCTAGGAAGGGCGTCAACCTTCCCGGCGTAAAGCTCTCCATCTCCTCGCTGACGAAAAAAGACCGGGAAGACCTGGCCTACGGCGTCGCTAAAGGCGTCGACTGGATCGCGCTCTCCTTTGTCAGGAGCGCCGCGGACATCGAGGAGCTGCGAGATCTGGTAGACGAGATCTACGCTTCCCTTGACAAGCCCGTGAACTCCCAGAAGCCCAAACTGCTGGCCAAGATCGAAAAGCCGGAGGCGCTCAACTGCCTGACTGAGATCGTGGCCGCTTCCGACGGCATCATGGTGGCCAGGGGCGACCTTGGCGTTGAGATGCCCTTGTCGCTCGTCCCGGTGGCCCAGAAGACGATCATTTCGGAAGCCAACAAAGCCGGCAAACCCGTCATCACCGCCACGCAGATGCTGGAAAGCATGATCAAATCCCCGGTGGCGACGAGGGCGGAAGCCTGCGACGTGGCGAACGCCGTCTTCGACGGCAGCGACGCCGTCATGCTCTCCGCCGAGACCGCCATGGGGGAATTCCCGAAGGAGGCCGTCTCCTTCATGGCGAGAGTGCTTGCGGAAACGGAAGCCTCTCCCGTCTACAAACACAATCTCTACGACATCGCGGACGAAATGGCCCAGGCCGCCTGCTCCCTTTCGGACTGGGAGAAGACGGACGCCCTGGTCGTCTATACGGAAACCGGCGAAACGGCCCGCCACTGCTCGGCCTGCCGCCCGAAGACGCCGATCTTCGCCCTTTGCGGCAGCGAAGACGTAGCCAGGCAATTGGTCCTGTGCCGCGGCGTCATTCCCCAGGTCGCGGAGTCCGGGCCGCAGGAAGTTCTTGTCAGGATATCCAGAGAGGTCCTCAAAGCTTCCGGCATAGCTAATGAGGACGCCCGCTTCGTGCTTTTGGCCAGAATAGGCGTCACGCCTTTTGTAGCCCTCTGCGACCTGACTGAGAAAAAATGAAACGAATAGGGATCATAGACTACGGGGCGGGAAACCTCCACAGCGTCCGCAAGGCTTTCAATTACCTGGGAGCCGAAACGGAGATCCTGGAGGAAGCCCCTGATTCGATCTCTTTCGATTCGCTCGTCCTTCCGGGCGTCGGCAACATCGGCCCCGGCATGGAGGAACTTGAGAAGCGAGGCTTCCGTCCCTTCCTTAGGGAATGGCTGAATGCGGACCGGCCGTTCCTAGGGATCTGCCTCGGCATGCAGTTCCTCTTTGAAAAAAGCGAGGAATGCCCGGGAGAACCTGGGCTGGGATTCTTAAAAGGCGAGATACGCCGCTTCAAGGATCCCTTTTTGAGAGTCCCCCAGATCGGCTGGAACGCCGTTTATCCCAAAGAGAAGGAAAACCCCCTCTTCAAGGGCATCGCGGGCGGCTCTTACTTTTATTTCGTTCATTCTTACTACTGCGTTCCCAAGGACGCTTCCGTAATCGGAAGCACGACCTCCTATGAGCTGGAGTACTGCTCCTCTCTTTGGAGCGGGAACGCCTTCGCGGTGCAGTTCCATCCTGAGAAAAGCCAGGAGCTGGGACTTATAATGCTGCGCAACTTCATTAACATTTAACATTAAGCAAAGCAAGAAACGTGGAATTCTTACCGGCCATCGATCTTAAAGAAGGAAAATGCGTCCGTCTGCTGCAGGGCGACGCCGCGAAAAAGACCGTTTACAGTTCCGACCCCGTAGCCGTAGCCGAGGGCTTTCAAGCCGACGGCGCCAGATGGCTGCACATGGTCGACCTGGACGGCGCCTTTTCCGGCGTCAGGCACCACACCGCGGTGGTCAGACAAGTCAAGTCCGCCACCAACCTTAGGATCGAGCTGGGCGGAGGCATAAGAACGCTAACCGACGCCGAAAGCTGTTTAGCCGCCGGCGCCGAAAGGATCGTTCTCGGGACCGCCGCCTGGCAAAGCCCCGCCTTTATGGCGGAGGCAGTGAAAGAATTCGGCAAGGAGCATGTGGCTGTCGGCATAGACGCCCGGGGCGGCTTCGTCTCGGTGAAAGGCTGGACGGAAACGACCGACCAGACCGTCTTCGACCTCGCCAAACTTGCCCTTGATTCCGGAGTGGGCACGCTGATCTATACGGATATCGCCCAGGACGGAATGCTGAGTTCCCCCGACTATTCCACGCTAAGCGAGATCATGAGCCGCTTCGACCTTGATCTCGTGGCTTCCGGAGGCGTAGCCAGCCTCGAACACATTTCCGCCCTGATGTCGCTCAAACCGCACGCGCCCTACGGCTGCATTTCCGGCAAGGCCATCTACGAGGAAAGGTTCAGCGTCAAGGAAGCCGTCCTTCTTTGCTATCCTAACAAGGAGAAAAAATGATCTTCCAAAACGCCGCCGCCGACATAGCGAGAATCTACCGCAATCTGCCCGGCAACTTCCTTTACCGCACGGTAAGGATCTTCTGCATCCCTTCCCTGCACGTTTCACTGGTCTACCGCTACGGCCACTTCGTGCGCCGCTTCTGGCCGCCCTTCAGCTGGATCTTTCTGATCCCTTACGCCGTCCTTACGATGATCATGAGGATCCTCTACAACTGCTCCCTCCCCTCTAAGGCCACCATAGGCCCCGGCATCATCCTTTTGCACACGGGCGCCATCTATATCCACCCTGCCACCAAAATAGGCGCAAACTGCGTCATAGGCGCTCAGGTGGTCATCGGACAGTCTAAGATGGACGACACGAGGGTGCCCACCATCGGCGACAACGTCTTCATCGGCGCGGGCGCCAAAATTATCGGCCCCATCACGGTCGGCGACAACACCATTGTGGGCGCCAACGCCGTTGTCCTGAAAGACACCCCGAAATATTCGACCATGGTGGGCGCGCCCGCCAAGGCCGTCAAGATCGCCAA
>JAFYHD010000163.1 GCA_017539325.1 bacterium
AATTTTCTGGACTAGATCAAGGACGGGATAGAGGTCCTTGGGATCGGCCTCGAAAATATTTTTGATGTGCTTTTTCGGCAGCACGAGCGTATGCCCGGGAGAGAGGGGGCCTATGTCCAGAAAAGCATAGGCCTCATTCGTCTCCGCGACTTTGTAGGAGGGTATCTCCCCTTTTATGATCTTGCAGAAAATGCAATCTTCCATTTTAGTCCTCGAGTTTCAGTTCGCTGTAGAAGCCAACGTCGATCATGGCGCCGCCGTTCTTGTTTTTGCAGCCGATCGCGATGACGTTCTCGCCCTTCTTGAAGACTTTCTTGACGTCTTCCTTCTTCAAAAGCACCGGGGTGTAGCCCTGGTTGTAGCCTTCCTTCTTGAAGACTTCCACGCCGTTCACGTAGATAATAGGATCCTCGTCGTAGAAGATGTCCATCTCGACGTTCTCATCCGGGACTTCCTTCAATATGAAGGCGCGCCTCAGATAGATCTCCTTGGTGTCCCATTCCGTCTTGGGCTTGGCGCCCAGGTCTCTTACGATGACTTTGTTGCCGAAGCCGCCCAATCCTTCCTTCCAGGAAGCGTCCTTGAAAGAAGGAGCGTTCCATTCGCCCTGCGGTTTCTCAAAGGTGTATTTCCAGACGACCTTTTCTTCCGCGCCCTTGGGCATGAAGCACTTTCTCGTCATGGGCTTGGTGGAAAGGGCGATCCTTTCCACGCGCTTGTGCATTTCTCTCATCTTGTCGGTCGGGTACTTCACGACTTTCCTGTCGTAGGTGACCAGTCCGTTGGCTTCCGTCTCGACGTCCGTCGTCTGCGTGTAGACGCTGCCGGCGAAGCTCTCGTGCGAGGTGCGGGCCAGATTGTCCATGATCTCGGCGTATCTCTTAAGGGAGTCCTCAACGTTGGCGTCGGAGCGGTAGCCCCACTTCTTCTCGGGATCCCAGAGGTGGCCTTCCACAAAGAGGCCAAGGCCGCCGAATTCGCCCACGATCGTCAGCCTATCATCGTTGGCCGGCGTCGGCAGCGGTGAGGGATACTGGTGATGGTCTTTCATGTCGCCGCAGTTGTGATCCGTCCAGCCGGAGGTCTCGCTGATGAGGCGCGTGGAGTCGATCTGCTTGAGCCACTTGGTCGTCTCGGTGGATTTCTCCTTGTCGGGCTGGCCCCAGCCTTCGTTGTAGGCGATCCAGACGACGATACTGGGGAAGTTCCTCAGGTCTTTGATCATTTCGACGAGTTCGGCGCGGTAGATGTGGTATTTCTCCTCAGGCTTCTGGCCGCCGGAGACCATGTCCTGCCAGACCGGGAAGCCGGCCTTGTCGCAGAGATAGTAGTAGCGCCTCGGCTCGATCTTGATGTGCTTGCGCATGAAGTTGTAGCCGTGCTCCTTCAAGATGTCGATGTCATACTGCATGGCTTCGTCGGAAGGAGGAGTCAAAAGACCATCGGGCCACCAGCCCTGGTCGAGCGTGCCCTGCATAAAGATCTTCTTGTTGTTCAGATAAATTCTCTGAACGCCAAGCTCGTCTTTTTTGAACTCGATCTTGCGCATGCCGAAATAGCCCTGAACTTCGTCTTTTCCGAAAGCGGTTTCCAGAGTGAGTTTCAGATCATAGAGGTTGCCTTCGTTGACGTCCCAAAGCTTCGGCTCGGGGATGGTCAGGGTAAGGCCCTTGGACCAGTCGGCGATCTCGCCTTCCGCGACTTTTTCGCCGCCGAAAGAAACTTCCGCCGTGACTTTGGCGCCAGCCAGGTCGCCGGCGCAGTTCACGGTCACTTTCGCTTCGCCTTTGTCGATGTCGCTTTCAACGTTGTAGCCCGTGATGTAACCCTTGGGCGTCGTTTCCATCCAGACGCTGCCGTAGATGCCGGAAACTCTGGTGTAGAAGCAGCCGCCGGGATTAAGGCTCTGCTTACCGGTAGGCTGGCCGTAGGAATTGCTGGGATCCCAGGCGGTCACGACCAAAGTGTTCTCGCCGGACTTGACAAGGTCGGTCACTTCCACGGAGAAGGGCACGTTGCCGCCAATGTGCGGGGCGTCGGTGGCTTCTTTTCCGTTCACGAAGACCTGGCATCTCCAGTCCACCGCTTCGAAGTTCAGGAAATAACGGAGCCCTTCCTTCACTTCCGCGATCTCAAAAGTTCTCTTGTACCATAAGGTCTCGCCGGGGTCCGTAAGACGGCCGATGCCGCTCAAAGCGGATTCCGGAGCGAACGGCACCAGGATGTCCTGCTGCCAATTCTCGTCTTTAGGCATCTCCTCGTTGATCTTCGTCACGGCGAATTTCCAAAGGCCGT
The DNA here is from genome assembly GCA_017539325.1 of bacterium. GTDB lineage: Bacteria > Auribacterota > UBA3054 > UBA3054 > UBA3054 > UBA3054. The sequence continues at coordinate 2,296 of JAFYHD010000163.1, forward strand.
TCAGGTTCTGCCAGTCGGGACGCACAAGATTGGGCCTCGGGTAATTCTGCCAGGCAGTTTCCGGCGTCATGTTTTCGCCCCATGTCGTCATGATGTGATCCTTGACGGGGGTGTAAGCGCAGGCGCTGATAGCGATCAGAGCCACTAAGAGGAACAAGCTTTTTTTCATATTTATCCTTAAGGTTTTATTGTTTACTTGAATTCAGGCCTTTCCTGCGTGAAGATCTCGCGCAATTTCTCAACGGGAACTTTGTCGGTCCTGTCGTAATTGTAGACGCCGTTCTGCTCCTGCTCGACGTCCGTCAACTGGGTGTAGCAGAAGCCCTGGACGTGCGGAGCGTCCACAAAGCATTTGACCGTCGCCCTGAGCCTTTCCAAAAATTCCTCCGCGGTCTGCGGCATGCCGCCATAGCCCCAGGTGTTGCTCGCGAAAGCTTTCCTGTCGGGAGGAATGAAGCCGATGCCGCCGATCTCGTCGACGACGTAGGGCTGACCGTGATGCTTGGTCTCCTGCTGCTCCGGGAAGTTCTCGAAGTAGCGCCCGTTCTCGTCCGGGACCAAAAGGGAGGGAAGCTTGTCCGGCTTGTGGTACATGTGCACCGTCCAGATGTCGGTGGCGTAATGCACGCCGCCGGAAGCAGTGTTGACGGGCCTAGAAGGATCGAGCTGCGTGCAGAGCCTGTAAGACTCCATATGGCTGTTTTCATGCTGCAGTCTGTTCATGATGCCCCAAGTCTCATTCCAGGGCGTCCAGGCCACGATGGAGGGATGGTTGCGGTCTCTAAGCAAAACTTCCTTCCACTCGCGCTTGTGGTTCTCGCAGGCTTCCGCCATGTTGGGGTCGCAGCCCCAGCTCGGGAATTCGCCCCAGGTCAGATACCCCAGCTTGTCAGCCCAATAGTGGAACCTTTCCTCGAAGACTTTCTGGTGCAGCCTGGCGCCGTTGAAGCCGGCCGCCATCGACATCACGATGTCCTGCTTTAAGGCCGCGTCGCTGGGCGCCGTCCAGATACCGTCGGGATAGAAGCCCTGGTCCAGCACCATGCGCATGAAGATGGGCTCGTTGTTAAGGTAGATCTTGCCGTTGGCGCAGTGATATTTTCTCAGTCCGGTGTAAGACTTGACGAAATCGACGACAGCACCGTCCAAGACAGTCTCAAATTCCACGTCGTAAAGATAAGGATCAGCCGGAGACCAGAGCCTCATCTCGTCAAAAGACACTTCGTACTGTTTGCCTTCCTTGGCTCCCCACTCACCTTCCGTTACAACTTTGCCTTCAGAGAGAACGCGGCAGCGGAATTTCAAGCCTTCCGGAACTTCGTAGAAAGAGGGCGTGAGATAAAGTTTCTTCGCATCGATATCCGGACGCATGAAGCAGTCCGCCAATCCGGCCTTGCCTACCGCCTCGACCCAGACCGTCTGCCAAATGCCGGTGGTCCTGGTATACGAGCAGCCGTGGGACTGGTAGACGAAGCACTGCTTGCCGTAAGGATGCGTGCAGCCCACATTGCCGAAATCCGAGCCCTTCAAGCCAACCCGCATGACGTCTTCGACGCGCAGAACGAGATCCATTTCCTCACCGAATTTGGCTTTTTCGGTGATGTCGTAAGCGAAAGAGCAGGCGCCGCCAAAATGCTTGCCAACGGATTCCCCGTTCAGGTAAGCCTCGGACTCGTAATCGACGCCGCCGAAATGCAGAATTATCCTCTTGCCTTCCCAATCGGAGGGAATAAGAAGTTTCCTGTGATACCACATCCCCTCGATGAAATCGTAGTAGCCGACGCCCGACAGCGGGCTCTCGGGGCAGAAAGGCACCGTGATCTCCTTGTCAAAACCCGTGCTCTTAAAAAGTTCCCTGCCTTTGTCGGCGCCGGAACGCCCGAAGTCAAAGGTAAAAGTCCACTGCCCGTTCAAATTGAGCCAAGCAGAACGCTCGAACTGCGGCCTGGGATATTCAGGTCTCGGTATCATAAAATTCCTTAAGCTGATTATTAAATGAAAATAAAGTACTTCAACTTAATAGAATTTTACCAAAAAAAGGGAGTCAAATCCAGCGAAGACGCCACTTGACTTTAACCCCCCTTTATAATAAAATCATCCTCACTAATTTTGACATCTAGGCGTGTGGTGTAATGGTAACACTTCGGATTCTGGTTCCGCCATTCTAGGTTCGAGTCCTGGCACGCCTGCCAATAATAAATAAGGACCTGCTCGTGTGAGCAGGTCCTTTCTTTTTTGCTTTTTCGCAGATCTTAGAACTGGCCCTGGGGGTGCGGGGTCATCGCCTGTTTGCGGTCCTCGTTCTTGTCGAACTTGCCGCCGAAGACTTCCAGCATGACGCAGTGCGTCGCAGGGACTAAGCTGAAGTCGTAGAGGCAGGCCGGGATCAAAATCGTGTCGCCGGGATGGAACTCGATGTCCTCAAAGAGGCTGTCCGGGGAAATGATCGTGCCGTGCCCTTCCACGTTGCAAAGCAGCCTGAACTGGTTGTAGGTGTAGTCGTGGATGGGCTCCCTGAAGGAATACTTGTAAAGCGAGAAGCAGTCGTTCAGGCAGATCTTCGAGCAGAGGCTGTTAAGCTTCACTTCCTTGACGAAATCGTTCTGGTCTTGGAATTTCAGGACGTCCAGAACTTTCTCTATCTGCAGGGGGCGCTTTTCGCCCTTGGCGGGAGTGCGGTTGTAGTCGTAGGCGCGGTAGGTGATGTCGGAGTTCTGTGCGACCTCGGCGACGATCAAACCCCTGCCGATGCCGTGGATGGTGCCGGGAGGAACGATGATGGACTGCCCTTTCTCAACCGGATAGGAATGGATGACTTCCTCGGCGCGGCCTTCCCTGATAGCCTTCTTGGCTTTCTCAGCGGTGACGCCGGGCTTGAAGCTCCTTGAGATCCTCGCGTTCGGCTTGGCGTCCACGATGTACCAGGCTTCGAACTTGCCGTTGGCGTTCTCGTACTTCATGGCGTAGCGGTCGTCGGGGTGGACCTGGATGGAAAGGGCCTCCTCGGCGTTGATGTACTTGAAGACGACCGGGAAGCCGGTGTACTGGTACTGGCTGGCCTGGCGGCCGTAAACTTCCTGAGGATAGGTCTTGCAGAGCTCGGTAAGCGTCATGCCGGCCATCGGGCCTTCCGCGACCGAACTTGTCATGCCGGGCATGTCGATTATCTCAGCGGATTCGCCGACCGGGGAAACGTCGGGCGTCGGGCGGTTGAAGAAGCGGGTGAGGCAGCGGCCGCCCCAGGTCTTGGCCCTGTAAACGGGCGCGAACTTCATAGGATAGAAAATTGGCATTTGACTTTTACTCCTCTTTGTAGTATTATTGTCGTCGTTTTCCGTGGGGAATTAGCTCAGTTGGTAGAGCGCTTGCATGGCATGCAAGAGGTCACCGGTTCGAACCCGGTATTCTCCACCAAATTCCATCCCAAGGGGATGGTTTTTTTATTTCTGAGTTTTGTTTCACCAGTGCATTATCTCCGCCACGTGCGGCAGTTTCGGTTTTATAAGCTGTTTAATGGCCCTGGCATACTGGACCATCTCCCACTGCGCGCCGGCGTGGTCCCTTATTTCCAGGAAGTGCGCCAGGTTGTGCAGGTCGACGGTCGCCCAGAAGGTCGTCATGACGTTCTGAGTCAGAACGCCCCTGGCCTGTTCGCGGCAGACGCCCTTTTGAAGCAGGGCTTCGTATTCCTTTAAGCTCTGCTCGTTGGCCTTCCTGATCATTTCCCTGGCCTCAGCCTGAGCTTCCTTTGACATCGTGTCCTCGGAGGCCTGGCGGTTGTTCTCGCTCTGCGACCTGACCATGGGCGGCACGTAGAACTCGATGTCCGTCTCGGTGTAGCGGCGGCTGATCTCGTTGTAGGACCAGGTGCGGTGGCGGTGCCACTGGCTCCTGACGAAGAGCGGGCAGTGGACGATGAAGGAGAAGACCACATGCTCCAAGGGGCTCGTGTGGCGGTTTTCGAGAAGGTACTTCATCAGGATGATGTCGCGTTCCGAGATCTCGGAAACGAATTTCCCAAAGGAAACCCTGGCGGCGTTGACGATCGTCGTCTCGCTTCCCATCATCTCAACAAGGCCTACCCAGCCCTGACCGTCCAGGACCATGACGTGATCCTTGGGCGGCGCGTTCACGTTCAATACTGTTTCTGACATATCACACACTCCAAAAATTTCTAGGCAAAAACCTGTCATTTCCATCTTATCATCCCTGTCAACACCTTGCGAAGCGCGAATTATGCTAAAATATAAAGTTAATTATGGATATTGAAAAAGAACTCAACGAGGAACTGGCGAAGTCCCTGCGCAAGGTGGGCGAAGTCTGGGCTCCCTGGCGGAGCGCCTACATCTCCGGGCCGAAAAAGGACGGGGAATGCGTGTTTTGCGCGAAAGTGAAGGCTCCCACCGATTCCGACCGCGAAAACCTCCTCCTGGAGAGGGGCGAAAGGTGCTTCGTCTGCATGAACACCTACCCCTACACTCCGGGGCACGTGCTGATTCTCCCCTACTCCCATGTCGAGACACTGGACGAGCTTGACGAGGAGACTTACGCTGAATTCTTCGCGCTCCTCAAAAAGTGGCAGGCAATAGTCAAGAAGAGCGTGGGCGCGGGCGGTCTCAACATCGGCATCAACATGGGCAAGATCGCCGGCGCCGGCATCGCGGAGCATCTGCACATGCACATCGTCCCCCGCTACTTCGGCGACACGAACTTCATCACGACCTGCGCCGACACCAGGGTCGTTTCCAAATCTCTATTCGACATCTACGATCTTTATCTTTCAAACATAAACTCTAAGGAAGAAAAATGAAAAAATCAAGCATGACCTATCTGGAAAAACTCCTGAACGCTCCCAGCCCGACCGGTTACGAAGACGGCGCCAGAAACATTTGGCGCGCTGAAATGAAGTCCTTCGCCGACAAAGTCTACGGCGACACGCACGGCAACAGCTTCGCCGTCCTTAACGAGAAAGGCAAGAGGAAAGTCATGCTGGCCGGCCATATCGACGAGATCGGCTTCCAGGTGCA
>JAFYHD010000164.1 GCA_017539325.1 bacterium
GGGAACCGGAGAAGTCCATTTACCAGTGGTATTCCAAAAAGGAAGGGGACCACACCGTCTTCTACGCCAACTTCCAGGACAAGGATCCCAACAAGGAGAAAGTGGAAATTACCGTCCGCCGCCGCTGCTTCTTCCCCTCCAAGACCGGCGTAAGCTACATCACCGTCAGCGGCTTCAAGATCGACAAGGCCGCCACCACCTGGGCCCCGCCCGCCGCCTTCCAGGACGGCATGATAGGCCCGCATTGGTCCAAGAGCTGGATAATAGAGGACTGCGACATCAGTCTCTCCAAGTGCGCCGGCATCTCGGTCGGCAAATACCTAGATCCCGAAAACGAGCACTTCTTCACCTATAAGCACGTCAAGAGCCCGACGCAAATGGAGCGCGACGCGGTCTGCCGCGGCCAGTACCACGGCTGGCTCAAGGAAAGAATAGGCTCCCACATCATCCGCCGCAACCACATCCACCACTGCGAGCAGGGCGGCATCATAGGCCGCATGGGCGGCGTCTTCTCCCTCGTAGAGGACAATCACATCCACCATATCAACACCATGATGGAACTGGGCGGCGCGGAAGTGGCGGGCATCAAGATGCACGCCGCCATCGACGTCACCATCCGACGCAATCACATCCATCACTGCGTCATGGGCATCTGGACGGACTGGGAAGCCCAGGGCACCAGAATTACGCAAAACCTCCTGCACGACAACCACCGCCCAGCCTTCGCAAAGCACCTAGAGGGCGGCATGGGCAGCCAGGACATCTTCGTGGAAGTCGGCCACGGCCCCACGCTCATAGACAACAACATTCTGCTTTCCGACGTTTCCTTCAGGATGGCTACGGAAGGCTTCGCCCTCGTCCACAACCTCATCATGGGCCCCATCGCCTCTATCGACGCTGGCTGCGACGGAATGGTCGAGGGCAAGCTCCGCCAGCGCTACACGCCGTACCACATCCCTCACCGCACGGAAGTCATGGGCTTCATGACCATCCTGCACGGCGACGACAGAATCTACAACAACATCTTCATAAAGAAAGACGACTACAAGTTCAAGACCGAAACGGGCACCTCGGTCTTCGACGAATTCCCCACCTACGAGGAATGGATCGCCAACTTCGACATGGCAAACGAAACGCCCGACATGGACGCCCTTGAAAAATTCCACTTCCGCTATCTGCCGGTCTGGGCCAAAGGAAACGTTTACTTAAACGGCGCCAAGCCCTGGAAAAAAGAACAAGCCCCGCTGATAGACGACAAAAGCCAAGTCTTCGTGGAACTGGAAGAGAAAGACGGCAAGCCAAAACTCAAGACCAATCTCTACGACCTAATCAAGAACCATCCGGTAAGCCTTGTCACCACGGAGACCTTGGGCAAAGCCTTCCAACCCGACCAGCCCTTCGAGAATCCCGACGGCACGCCAATCACTTTCGACACCGACTTCGAAGGCAACAAGCGCGAAGGAAAGATCCTCCCCGGCCCCTTCGCCGGAGAATTTTAATTTAATTGTCTATCTGTCACAAAACTTGCTACATACGGACCGAACTACCGAGGAATCCTCGGTAGTTCATTTTTTTGGAAGAGGGCGAAGTAGCCGCCGTCGAAAAGGTTTTGCTCGCCGGGGTAGGTGAGCTTTTCCTCTTTCAGGAGCCAGTTTTTGTCCTGGCGGAGGAGATCTACGGCTTCCCTTTCTTTCTTGGCAAAGGAGCAGACGGCGTAGAGGAGATGGCCTTGGGGAGCGACCAAGGTTTGGGCGGCCTTTAGAATGCTTTTCTGGAGCGCGGCGTATTCGCTGAGCTGATCAATCTTGAAGCGCCATCTGAGTTCGGGATTGCGCTGGATGGTGCCCAGGCTGGAGCAGGGGGCGTCGAGGAGAACGAGATCGAATGAGTTTGGGGGAAAATGCTTGTCAGCTTCCGCGGCGTCAAGTTGCGTGATGGTTACGTTGGGGTCGTTCGCGTAGCCTAGGCGGGCGAAATTTTCCCTAAGGGTCTCAAGGCGCGCTTCAGAGAGGTCGCAGGCGGTGAGTTTTATTTTGGCTCTGTCCAACAGGGCGAGGCTTTTGCCGCCGGGGGCGGCGCAGAGGTCAAGGACTTTGCCGCCGTCTTTTACGGGCGCGGCGTTGGCGACGGATTGCGACCAGAGCTGCATGAAGTAGATCTCGCCTCGCTTGAATTCCGGGCTGTTGACGGCCGCCTTGACATCAAGGCATTCTTCGTGGCCGCCGTTTTTAAGTCTTAGGAAAGTTTTCGGTCTGGCGTTGTCCCAAATAAGGATCTCTTCCGTTAGGGCTTGGTCTTTGGTCTCGTCGTTTATTAAGTCGATGAGTTCCTGGGGATGGGAGTAGCGCTCAGAAAGGGAAAGGTCTTGTTTGTTGGGATCGAAGCCTTCCGTGATGTCTCGGTCGAGATTGCGTAGGACGGCGTTGACGAGAGAGGCGTGGGCGGGGGATTTTTGCTTGGCTAATTTAACCGCTTCGGAAATGATGGCGTAGTTGGGTATCTTCGTAAGGAAGATCCTTTGGTAGGCGGCAATGAGCAGGATGGTTTCAGTTGCTTTGGGAAGCTTGTCTTTTTTGAGATAGCGTTTTATGGTGGCTTTCAAAAAAGACTTTTCTTTCAGGACGCCTCGGCAGATGGTGTAGGCGAGGTCAAGGTCTTTGGGAGGGAGATTTCCCTTGATGTGCTGCTCCAGGTGGCTTTGGGGATCTTTCTGCCAATTTAGGAGCGCGGTGAGGGCCAGCTGCCTGGCCGTCATTCAACGTCCTCTGGTTTGTTTTCCAGAAAAGCCTTTTCGCCTCTTAAGCCGGCCACGAAAGCTTCCGCTTTCTGCCTTGCGCCGCCCGCGGGCTGCAGGTCGGTTATCTTAATGAAGCCGTCTATGGCGCAGACGAAGAGCTCTTTTTTCGTCGTAATTATTTCGCCGGGGCTGCCAAGGGGGCCGGGCGCGGGAACGGGCCATTCGCTGCCCCAGAGCTTGATCTCCTTACCCTTTCTCCAGGTGACGGCGCCGGGCCAGGGGTTGCAGGCACGGATGTGGTTGTGGATCATCTTGGCGCTCCAGGTCCAGTCGATGAAGCCATCTTCGCGGGCCATTTTGGCGGCGTAGGTGACCTTCGTCTCGTCTTGAGGAACGGCCGGGAGGCGGCCCTCAAGAAGCTGGGCGGCGACTCTGGTCAGGAGCGAAGCGCCGATAGCCACAGAACGCTCCCAGAGCGTCTCCGTGGTGTCTTTGGGGTTTATGGTGAAGGGAGCGTCGGCAATGATGTCGCCGGCGTCCAATTTGGCCGCCAGGTACTGGATCGAGACGCCCGTTACGGTCTGGCCGTCGTAGAGCGCCCTTTGCACCGGCGCGGCGCCTCTGTAGAGAGGCAGGAGCGAAAAGTGCAGATTGATGAAGCTTTCCGGAATGGCAAGGAGATTCGTGGGGATGATCTTGCCGTAGGCCACGACGATCGCGACTTTGGGGGAGAGCTCGTTGAAGAGATCTTCCACTTCCTTGGTCTTCAAACTTTCCGGAGTGTAGACGGGAATGTTGTTTTCCTTAGCGACAGATTTCACGGGGCTCGGCGTGATCTCGCGGTGTCTGCCGACGGGCCTGTCGGGCTGGGTGAAGACAGCCTTGACGGGATGACCGTCTCTTATGAGCCTTTTGAGGCAGTCGGCCGCCATCTGGGGCGTTCCCATGAAGATTATGCCGCTTTTCTCTTTCATTTTTTGATCTCTTCCAGCTCTTTTTTCAGTTCTGCGAGTTTTTCCATGATGCCGTTGGCGATGAGCTGGTAGCGCTCGCGGCCGCTTGGCAGCGTCTGCCAGTGTTCGTAGGGGATCAGGTCTCCTACGATGGAATCAAGCTTGGTGAAATGATATTCGCCGCTCTTGGGCCAGGACTCGAAGGAGCCCTTGACATAGACGGGGAGAATGTCCGCTTTCACTTTGTCGGCGAAGAAGCCTACGCCGGCCTGGCCTTCCTGCAGTTCGCCGTCGTCCGTCCTCGTTCCCTCCGGGAAGAGCAGAACGTCGCGGCCTTCCTCGATGTAAGTCTTGACCTGCCTTAAGGTCGCCAGGTCCAATTTCTCCCTGGAGATAGGCAGCGCGCCCACCGCGGTGATGAGCCAGGCGAAGGACTTGTTCTCGAAGAGCGACTGCCTCGCCAGGTACCAGATGCGGTGGAAGAAGATGATGCCTACGATGCCGGGGTCCAGGAAACTGGCGTGGTTCGCCACTATGAGGACGCCCTGCTTCCTGCCTTTCAGGACCTTCTTCCTGTCGGTGCGGTGGATCCTGTACCGATGGCCGACGCAGAAGAGGAGCCTGAATCCGCACCAGCCGAAAAAGTAGATCACTTTGTACAGGAGGTTGGTGAAAAAATCTTTAGTTTTTTTCCACATATTCTATTGCGCGATGAATTTTGTTTCTGTTCCGTCTATGGTCAATTCGTATATTTCGTTTTCAGCGAGTTCCTTTCGAGTGCAGACTCTCAGGTAGTTTTCCGTGAAGCCCAGAATGCCGTCCTTGGTCCTGTTCTCCGTTAAGACCTTGAAGGTCTGGCCTTGGAATGGCGCGCGGCAGATCCGCGCCGCTTCCTCGGCCGCTTTTCTCAGCCTTTCCTCGCGTTCCTTCTTCACTCCGTCCGGAACGAAGTCCTTTACCCTTTTGGCCGCGGCCGTTCCCGGCCTGGGCGAATAGGGGAAGTAGTGGACCTTGCCGAAGGAGATCTTGCCCACGAAGGACAGGGTCTCCTGGAAGTCTTCCTCCGTCTCACCGGGGAAGCCTACGATGATGTCCGTAGAGAGCATCATCCTGGGAACTTCTTCGAGGAAAGCTTCCATGGACTCCATTAGCTGCGCTCTCGAAAGCGGGCGGTTCATGAGCTTGAGGACGCGGTCGCTGCCGGATTGCAGAGGAATGTGCAGATGCGGCATGAGCCTCGGTTCCTCGATCATGAGCTTTCTGAGCTTTTCCGAAGCGCCCGTCACGTCGAGGGAGCTTACCCTCAGCCTCGGGAGGTCGGTGTCCTTAAGGAGAGCGGCGCAAAGGTCAGCGATGTCCTTACCGTCCTCTTTCCAGGAGGCGATGTGGATCCCGGAGAGCACGCATTCCTTGATGTCCTCTTCGCGCGCTTTTTTTACGCGGGAGAGGATCTCAGAGTAGGGCATGCTTTTGGGTATACCTCTGGCAAAGGGGACGATGCAGTAGGCGCAGAAACGGTCGCAGCCGTCCTGGACCTTGACGAAAAGCCTGTTCCTTTCCAGCGAGGTTTCCTTAGGCGCGTCGCAGGAAAGTTTTGCTATCGCTTCCTCAAGCTCCGCTTTCCCTTTGATGACAAGGGCCGGCTCCGGGAAAGGCTCGTGCTTTTCCGCGACGTTGGCCCAGCAGCCGTAGATCCAAAGATCAGCGCCGGGATTCTGCTTTTTCAACTGGCGCGCCAGCTTTCTTAGATCGGCGTCCGCTTTTTGCGTCACCGTGCAGGCGGTCAGGAGAAAAAGATCAGCCTCCTTAGCGTTTTTTGTCAAAGTCCAGCCTCTCGCGCAAAGCAGCTCCTCCGCTTCCCGGTTGTCACAATAGCTGATCTTGCAGCCTAGCGCGTGAGTGTAGACCTTTGGCATTTATTTTATCTGCAGAAGTTCCGCGATCTCGGGGCGAATGAATTCCTCGGGGACCGGCATGCCTTTCTGGCGCATTTCCCTCACTTCGGTGCAGGTCAGACTCACGTAGTCGGCGCTGCCGTGCGGGCAGGTCTTGGCCGTGACCATGGCGCGGCACTTCTTGCAGTAGACGACCTTGTCGAAGAACATCGGCTGGATGCCGAGTTCCATCGGACCGAAGTTCCTGAAGATCCTGGTCGTGTCGATGTCGTTGTAGTAATCCTTCCAGCCGGCGTGGTCGTAGCCGACGATGAAATGCGAGCAGCCGTAGTTCTTGTGAACAATGGCGTGCAGGACCGTTTCCCTCGGGCCCGCGAAGCGCTGGGTGGTCGGGAAGACCGCCAGCTGCACTCTTTCTTCGGGCAGATAATTCTCGATGAAGGTCTCGTAGCACTTCATTCTGATGTCGGCCGGGACCGCGTTCTCGTGCGGCGTCGTCCTGAGGGGATGCAAAAACAGTCCGTCGCAGAGCTCCAGGGCCGTTTTGATCATATACTCGTGGCTTCTCAGAATGGGGTTGTGCGTTTGGAAACCGACGACGCGGCTCCAGCCGCGTTCCTTGAAGATCCTTCTCGTCTGGGCCGGCGTCATAAGGTGCGTGTCAAGGACGTCCTCGGCGGGACGGTTGATTACGTCTATGGGCCCGGCCAGAAGCACGTCGCCCCTTTCCTCCAGGAGGTATTTGACGCTCGGGTGCTCGGGGTTGGTCGTGCGGTAAATTTTCGCCAGCTCGAGATCCTTGTTGACTTTGAATTTCTCCGTCAGGTGGAGAATGGCAAGGGTCAGGCCGGTCTTGTCTTTCAGAGCGATGTGTCCGAAAACGTCGAACTCGTCGGCTCTGTCGGGGTGAACGCCCAGGACAATGGGGATGGGCCAGGGCAGGCCGTTGGGCAGGCGCATCTTGTTCAAAACGCTGGTGTAGTCCTCAGAGCCCATGAAACCCTCTAAGGGGCTGTAGGCGCCGTCCGCGATCATCATCACGTCGTAGACTTTGCGCTTGTCAAGCGTTATGCTCGGAAGTGATTCCGCTTTTTCCTGCCAAAAATCCCGCCGCGCCCCTGTGAGGACGCGATTGATCAATTCATTGCCGTGAGGCGCGATCTGGTAGTGCATAATTTCTGTCCAATGTTTGGTTGGTTAATCGTTTTCAATGTAGTGGCAGCCGCTGCTCTTGGGGTTCAGAATAGCGGAGTAGAGGACGATCATGGCGGCCTGGAGTCCGTTCCTGAGGCCGATTATCGCGTCCGTCAGGGCCGCCCTGCGGTAGAAGGTCTCCGTTTCGTTCTGCAGTTCCCTTAAGATCAGCTTGGCGCGGTGCAGCCTCTTCGGGCTCCTCACCAAACCGACGTAGTTCCACATCGTCTGCCTGATCGTCATCCAGTCCTGCTTGAGCATCGCGGGCTCGACCGGCTCCCTTTCCTCTTTCCAGTGATCGATGACGGGGAAGGCCCAGTTTTTCTTTTCCGCCACGCGTTTCGCTATGTCCTCGCCGGCGCAGGCGCCCCAGATGACCGCTTCGAGAAGCGATGTGGAGGCAAGTCGGTTGGCGCCGTGGATGCCGGTGCAGCTGACTTCGCCGACCGCCCTGAGACGGTCAATAGAAGATCTCGCCATAAGGTCGACCAAAACTCCGCCGCAGGAATAGTGGGCGGCCGGAACGATCGGGATCGGCTCCTTGGTGATGTCTATCCCGAACTGCAGGCAGTTCTGGTAAATGGTCGGGAAGCGCTCTTTCAGCCACTCGGGATCCTTGAAGGAAATGTCGAGGTACATGCAGTTCTGCTGTTCCTTCAACATCTCGTGATGGATGGCTCTGGCCACGATGTCCCTCGGAGCCAGGGAAGCCATCTCGTGGTAGTGCTCCATGAACGTGTTCCCGTAGCGGTCCTTTAAGACCGCGCCCTCGCCCCTCAGGGATTCCGTGATGAGAAAGTTCTTCGCGCCCTCAAGGTACAGGGTCGTCGGGTGAAACTGCACGAACTCCATGTTGAGGAGCCTGGCGCCGGCGCGGTAGGCCATGGCGTAGCCGTCGCCGCGGGCGCTCTCGTTGTTCGTCGTGTGCAGATAAATGCGGCCCACGCCGCCTGTGGCCAGCACGGTCTCCTTGGCGTAGATCTCGATGATCTCATGGGGCTTGTTCAAAAGCACATAGGCGCCGAAGCACTCGGTAGGCTTGTAGAGATCCTGCGGGTTCCTGGAATGGTGCGTCGTCGTCAGAAGATCGATGGCGGTCGCGTTCTCGAGGATCGTGATGTTGGGATGCTTTTTGATCGTGTCGAAAAGACAGTGCGCGATGTCGTAGCCCGTTTTGTCGCGGCAGTGCGCGATCCTCGGCTCGCCGTGGCCGCCTTCCCTCGTCAGGTCGTAACCGTCCGCTCCTTCGTCGAACTTGACGCCCGAGCGCTGGACCAGCCATTTGTCGACCAGAGCGGGGCCGACCTTGGTCAGATGGTCCACCGCCTCCTGCCAGCAGCGGCCGCAGCCCGCGGTCTGGATGTCGCGGGCCAGGTCCTCGGGCGGAAGCTTGCCTTTGTAGATGATGCCGCCCTGCGCCCGGACCGTGGAAGTGTCCTCGACGCCTTCTTTGCGGGAAAGAATGACGACTTTGCAGCCGTTGTCGGCGGCCGCCAGAGCGGTGACCGCTCCGCCGACGCCGCAGCCGATTATAAGAACATCCGTTTCGTAATTTTTATCCAACATATCTTAATTATAGCAAGATTGTCCTGTTCAAGGAAGATGCGAGCGCTTTTAAAATTAGGGGAAGATCGGACGCTATGTTCCGCTCGGGACTGAGGTGAAGAAGAACGATGGGCCGCCTTTCGGTTTTTCCGCACTCACCGCTCAGCGCGCGGTAATAGGCGCCGTTGCAGAGAAAAAGCCCGGAGAAATAGGAGATCTGGGAGGGAAGTCCAAGTTTTTGCATCTCTTCGTTCAACGCCTCGACGTTCCAGGTCGAGAAAAAGGCCGCCTTGCCGTCCTTTGAGATCGCGTCCCCCTGGCAGCGCACTCCGCTGTTGTCGAGGATGTTGGTCCCCTGGGCGTTCACGGCAAGCTTTTCTATTTTGTGCGTCTCGCCCCGGCCGTTTCCAAGGATGACGAGCGCCTCGAAATCCTCCTTCATCAAAGCTTCCACGCTTTCGTCGATCTTTTCCCAGGAGACCGGAAGCAGGCGCGCCGCGGCTTGCTTATTTTTTGACAAAATATCGTAAGCCTCCTTCGAGAGGCAGACTTCCTCGTCCCTGAAAAAATCAAAACAGGCAAAAAGCAATCTCATCATCGCCAGACGATCTTTTTAATTTCCGGGAAAACCGCCCTGACCTTCTCTTCCACCATCCTTCCCATGGTCATCTTCAGCTCTTTTTTCCAAAGCGAGCTTTTGACCTTGACGTAGAGGATCCCGCCGTTAACTTCCTCGGGTTCGGTATGAAAGGAGAGGTCTTTGCCAACGCACTCGCTCCAGACGTTTTTCACTTTCAGAAGCAATCCCTTCTTGGAATCCAGGATCTTGTCAAGGAAACTGTCTATCAGTTCGTCGCTCTTTTGGAAGGGCAGTTTTTTCATTTCGGCTTCATAGATGAGAAAACCGCCTTGCGGCGGTTCTCATTCGCTTATCAAAATGTTTTTTGAACTAGAAGCGCATCGGCATGATGATGCTGATGAAGTTGTCCGTAGTTCTTATGACGGTCGGGCTGATGGGATTTATGACGTCCATCGTCACTTCCGTCTCGTCGATGTTCCTGAACACGTCGAGGAGGAAGACCGGGTTGAAGGAGATGTCCATCGGTTCTCCGGCGTATTCGGTCTCCAGTTCGGAACTGTTTTCGCCGATGTCGGCCGTCTGGGCGGAAACTTTCATCTTTCCGGCCGCCAGGCTCAGCTTGACGACGCCCTGTTTGTTCTTGTCGGTCACGACGGAGGCGAGCTCTACAGCGTTGGAGAAATCGCCGGCGTTCAAAGTCAGGGAGAAAGTCTTGTTCTTCGGCAGTACTTGTTTGTAATCGGGATAATGGCCGTCCATCAGACGCGCGACCAGCGTGTTGCGTCCGACGATGATCTCAACCTGCGAAGAGGAGAAGCGCATGGAGACGGGATCGTCGCCAGCGAGCAGCTGCTGCATCATGTTGATGGCTTTCACGGGAATGATGATCTGGCTGACTTTTTCCGTTTTGATCTCGGGCACGGTGTATTTGGCAAGTCTTCTGCCGTCGGTCGCGACAACGTCAAGCTGTTCGCCGAAGGAGAAGCAGATGCCGTTCAGAATGTAACGCTGTTCGTCGTGGCTCATAGCGTAGCCGGTGTAGCGGAGCATCTTTGAAAATTCCTTGGCGGGAATGGAAACGGATTCGCATTCGCTAAGAACGGGGAAAGAGGGGAAATCAGCGGCGGCCACGCCTCTCAGATTACATTTGATCCTTTCGCCGGCCGTGATCTTGATCACGTTGTTATCGTCGACTTCCACGCTGATCTGAGCGACGCTTTTGATCTTCATCAAAGTGTCTCTCATATAGCGGACAGGAACGGTGGTCTCGCCTTCGCTTTCCACGGAAGCTTCGATGGAAGTTTTTATTGTGATGTCAAGATCTGTGCCGGTAAGCTCGACGGAATTTTCCTTCGTGCGGATCAGAATATTGGCTACTATTGGGAAAGCCGGTTTGTTTGAACAGACAGGCTGCAGAAGCTGCACGGCGTCGCGCAGGTCGGAGATGGCGCAAGTAAATTTCATAAGATTGAATTTAAATTGAGGTTAATTTTCAAGGTAAGTTATTTTACCATATTTCCCCTTACTTTTTATTGTGTGTAATCAAATTCCTACTCGTTCTTAAACAAAGAACTATTAAAAATCATTTATTGATCTATTAAAGAATTATTATCATTATGGGTGGTCAATTTATATAAAAAGATGTTTAAGTTGTTTTATTTAAATTATTTAAATGTGTTAATAGGTTTGAGGAAAATGTTAGTATCGAAGTGAAAAAAAGGCCTCTTTTCAACAGGTGGATAACTAGCGTTTTTTATTCTCAAAATATTCACACTTTATTGGATAAATTCTTAACTTGAGAAAAAACTGTGGATATGATGTCAAAAAAAAAGACCCTGTTTTTCAGGGTCTCTTTTTTATCTGTCGGAGTCTTCCCGACGATTTTTCATAATGTACTTTTTCAAGGCGTCTATTTGGAAACTAAGCTCATCGTCGCTGTTCTTCGTTTCCTCAATTTTTTTGCAGGCGTAAAGAACAGTCGTGTGATCCTTGCCGCCGAAAGAAGCGGCTATTTCATTCAAAGAGCTGTTGGTCATCGACCGGCAGAGGAACATGGCCAATTGCCTCGGCTTCGCGATGTTTTTCGGCCTTCTGTGGGAAGTGAGGTCACTTATGCTTATGTCAAAATAAGCGGAGACGGCGCGCTTGATGACGTCCAGGGAAATGTTCTGGTCGGAAACGTATTCCTTCATGCATTCCTTCGCCAGCTTGATGGAAATGGGCTGGTTCTGGACGGAAGCGTAGATCCTCAACCTTGTGAGCACGCCCTCTATTTCCCTGACATGATTCTGGATCTTGCCGGCGAGAAAAGAGCAGACGTCGTCGTCGATCTTGAAGCCGCGGTCCTGGCATTTCTTTTTGATGATAGCCTGGCGCGTCTCGAAATCAGGCGGCTGAATATCGGCGACCACGCCCCACTCGAAACGGGTGATGAGCCTGTCGCTGATGTTCTTCAGTTCCCTGGGAGACTTATCGCAGGTCATGACGATCTGGCAGTTGTTGGCGAAGAGATACTCGAAGAGCTGGAAGAACTCGTCCTGAGTGCGGTTCACCAAAGAGAGATGCTGCAC
>JAFYHD010000165.1 GCA_017539325.1 bacterium
AGTATGGCAGTCCAAAGAACCTTGAAAATAAACGAGCTCCTCAAAAGAGCGATGTCTGAGATCATCCAGGACCGCTACCGCGACAGGAAAGCGCCCTGGATGACCATCTCCCGCGCCGATACGAGCAGGGACTTGAGGTTCTGCAAGATCTATCTTACCGTTCTCGGCGACAAGGCCGCGGAGAAAGCCGCGCTTGCCAAACTGAAAGAGGACACGCCCAGGATCCGTTTCCTTCTCGGCCACAAGGTCGACCTCAGGATCGTTCCCAATCTGGAATTCGCGATAGACGAAGACCTGAAGGAAGCCCTGAAGATCGACGCCCTCATCGAGAAGAACCGGCCCGCTCCCGAACCCGAGGAAGAAGAGTGATGATGAAAATCGGTGTGGATAAAGCGGCTGAGCTTATAAGATCGGCCAACGCAATTCTCCTAATCGGCCACACCGATCCCGATGGCGACTGCCTCGGCTCCCTCTACGCACTCACAAAGGCCCTCAAAGACTCCGGCAAAAACGCCGCAGCCGTCATCAAAAAGCCTCTTCCCGTAAAGCACCGCTATCTTTCTGATCTTCTCGCGCCCGAAACGAAAGTCCCCGAAAAAGCTGACCTCATAATAGTCCTCGACACCGCGAGGATCTCCCGCCAGGACTTCGCTTCTTATGAGCTTCCCGAAGCCCCCACGCTCTGCATTGACCATCACCTCGGCGAACATGAGGAATATAACGATTCTTTCTATGACGAGAAGTGCGCCGCCTGCGCCATACTAGTCTACCGCGTCATCACAGAGCTTGGGATCGAAATTGACCAAAAGATCGCGGACGCTCTTTATACCGGCATAGTGACGGACACCAATTCCTTCACCAACCAGAACACTACAGAAGAAGCTTTCCAAGTCGCGACTGAGCTCGTGAGGCTCGGCGCCGATCCCGGAAAGATCGCCACATACGTTTACGGCTCGCTTTCTCCCAATGATCTAAACGCGCTTTCCAAATCGCTCGGAAGCCTCGAACTCTACCATAACAACGCTGTGGCGATCCTCACGCTGAAAAAGGAATGGACGGGCGGCCAAAACATTGACACCGAACTCTTCGTCAACTACGCCCGCAATCTCATATCGACAGAACTCGCCGTTATGATCATCGAGACCGATACGGGCGTCAGGATCAACCTGAGATCCAAAGGTAATTTCGACGCCAGGGCTGTGGCCGTTGAACTCGGCGGCGGGGGACACAAGGCCGCCGCCGGCATAAGAATGCAGGCCACCATTGATGAGGCGAAGGCTGCTCTCTTAAAAGTCATTTCCGAAAAGATATGATCGCAAAAGACCTAATCATAGTGGGCGCCGGCCCTGCCGGCCTTACCGCGGCCATCTACGCCGCCACTTCCGGAACGGATCTGCTGGTCATTTCCGGCTTCACAGGTTCCGCGGCCGCTACCGCTCCCGCCGTCGCCAACTATCCCGGCTTTCCCGCTCCCATAGCGGGTTCCGAACTCGTGACGAATTTTGAGAACCAGGCCAAAAATCTCGGCACGCAGATCGAAAGCGATTCCATAGAAGAAATAACGAAGAATGAAGACGGCACCTTCACCCTGAAGGGAACGCTGAACACCTACACAGCAAAAGCCGTCATCTACTCCGCGGGAGCCCAGGCCAGGCGCCTCCGCCTCTCCGAGGAACCGAAATACTTCGGCAAAGGCGTTTCAGTCTGCGCCACCTGCGACGGGCACTTCTTCAAAGGCAAAGACGCGGCCGTGGCGGCGGGGGACAAGACAGCCCTCTCAGAAGCGATCTATCTGGCCAACATCTGCAAAACCGTCTATTACGTCACAAAGGACCAGGAAGCCCCCAAAGAGCTCACGGCCATATCCAATGTCGTCCTGAAGACGAACGCCTCTATTTCGGCCCTCCAGGGCGAAAAAAGGCTGGAAGCCATCGAACTTACGGACGAGACAACCAAAACAAAAGAAACCATTTCCGTCCAAGCTCTCTTCACGGCCGTGGGACACGATCCCGAAACGTCCCCGCTCAAGAATCTGCCAGTCCTGGATGAGAAAGGCGCGGTCATAACGAACCCTGACGCCTCCACTCCCGTGCCCGGCCTTTTCGCCGCCGGCGACGTAGTAAAAGGCGCCATCAGACAGATCGTCTTCGCCGCCAACGCTGGCATGCAGGCCGCTCTCTCCGCCCGTCGATACCTTCGCACGCTCTAATGTCTGTTGTTAAGGAAAAACCCTGGGATTTCGTCTCGCTTTCCGAGAGCTTGCCGGAAGTCATTCTGGAGTCGCGCTATTATACGACCTTCAATTTCATCGGCGACCGCATCGAAGGGTACGAGAGCCCTTGCGCCTACCTTACTATCCCGGCCGCCACGGCTTTGAAAGGAGTCTGCGAACAGGCCATGGCTCGGGGCTTCCGCCTCAAAGTTTACGACGCTTACCGCCCCCAGCGGGCTGTCGATCACTTCATGCGCTGGTCAAAGGATCTTGCCGACCTCAGGATGAAAAAATATTTTTACCCCGATCTTACGAAAGCGCAGATCATAATCGAGGGCTACATTCTGGAAAGATCGGGGCATTCGAGAGGCAGCACCGTTGATCTTACGCTTTTCGACATGACAAAAGGGAAAGAGCTGGACATGGGCGGAACCTTCGACTTTTTCGGAAAGGAATCCCATCCGGACTACAAGGGCGTGACAAATGAGCAGCGCGGCAACCGCATGCTGTTAACGGAGCTCATGACCAAACAAGGATTCGTCGGGATAATGAACGAATGGTGGCACTTCACCCTAAAGGACGAGCCATATCCCGACACTTACTTCGACTTCCCGGTGAAGTGAAGTCTCTAGAAAACAAGGACAGATCAGGCTTTCCAACAGAACAGAACGATAGGAAATGAACGGAACGAACTATGAATTAAAGCGCGCGACAGCGCTGACTAGGGAGCGTGCCTGGGAGTTTTTGACCCGCTACAATTCGGATGATTTCCATCTCCGGCACGCGGAGACGGTGGAGAAGACCATGCGCTATTTCGCCCGGGAACTGGGCTTCGGCTGTGAGGAAGACTACTGGGGGATCGTGGGGCTGCTGCACGACATAGACTTCGAAAAGTGGCCGAGCGAGCACTGCGTCAGAAGCCAGGCGCTTCTTAAGGAGCTTGGTGTGGACGATTCCATTAACCGCGCTGTGGCTTCCCACGGCTACGCCATCTGCACGGATATCAAGCCGGAGCATCTGATGGAAAAGATCCTTTACGCCACAGACGAACTGACCGGACTTTTGGGAGCGGTTGTCCTGATGTATCCTTCCAAGAGCGCCCAGGACCTTAATTTGAAAAGCGTGAAGAAAAAATTCAAGGACAAGAAGTTCGCCGCCGGCTGCTCGAGGGAAGTGATCGAAAGGGGAGCGGAAATGCTTGGCTGGACATTGGACGAGCTGATGGAACGCACCATCGCGGCGTACCAGTCTTTCGAGAAATGAAGGCTTAGGAATCGAGTCGGTGAGCCGGTGCTGGGAGATATACGAGGGCGACGCGCTTCTGGAAGCGTACCACGACTTGGAGTGGTGCCGCGTCAGCCATGACGATCGGCACCTCTTCGAGATGCTCTGCCTGGAAGGGGCGAGCGTAGGCCTTTCCTGGCGGACCATCATGCACAAGAGGGAAGCCTATAAATCGGCCTTCCACGATTTCGACATCGCGCGCTGCGCCTCGATGTCGGACAAGGAGCTGAACGCTCTTCTGAACGATCCCGGACTGATCCGCAACCGCGCGAAGATATTCGGCGTTCGGAAGAACGCCCTCGCCGTTTTGAAGATCCGTGAGGAATACGACTCCTTCGACGCGTACGTCTGGAGTTTCACGAAAGGGAAAAGGATAGACGGGAAGTGGAGGAGCGTAGATGAGATCCCGGTCGAAAACGACGTGTCGCGCGAAATGAGCGCGGATATGAAAAAGCGGGGGATGGTCTTCGTCGGACCGATTATCACTTATTCCTTCATGCAGGCCGTGGGGAT
>JAFYHD010000166.1 GCA_017539325.1 bacterium
CCGATGCGGACGCCGCCGCCGGAACGGGCTTTCTGACCTTTGTTGCCGCGGCCGGCCGTCTTGCCGTTGCCGGTACCCTGGCCCTGGCCTCTTCTCTTATTCGTGCGCTTGGCGCCCGGAAAAGCTTTTAAATCGTTGATCTGCATAATCTATTTCCTTATTCGGCAGCCGGAGTCTCCGGAGCTTCATTTTCCTTATTCTTTCCACGCAAACCGCGGCGGGCCTTGACCTCTTCCGTGGTGGTCATCATCTGCAAAGCGGTGAGGGTAGCCTTAGCCATGTTGATGGGGTTGTTGGAGCCCATGGACTTGCTAAGGATGTCCTTCACGCCGACGGCCTCCAAGACCGCGCGGACCGCGCCGCCGGCGATGACGCCGGTACCGGTCGTGGCGGGCTTAAGGAAGACTTTGCCGGCTTTGAACTTGCCGGTGGCGGCAAACGGGATGGTCGTGTTGTAGAGCTTCACTTCGACGACGTTCTTGCGGCCGTCGTTGTAAGCCTTGCTGATGGCGTCGGTAGTCTCGTTGGCTTTACCGAAGCCCAGTCCGACGTGGCCCTTGCCGTCGCCAACGACGACCAAAGCGCTGAAACTGTTGCGGCGACCGCCTTTTACGGTCTTGGAAGTGCGGTTGACCTTAATGACGTTCTCTATTTCGAACGTGTCCGCGGACTTCTCTTCTCTGAATCTTGCCACTTAAAGTACTCCTCGTATATTGACTTAAAATTGCAAACCGGCTTCGCGGGCGGCGTCAGCCAGAGCTTTGACTTTGCCGTGATACTTGAATCCGGCGCGGTCGAAGACCACCGCGGTGATGTTTTTGGCTTTGGCGGCCTCGGCCACCATCTTGCCGACTTCTTTGGCGGCGGCGATGTTGGAGCGGCTGCCTTCGGCGGTGTAATTCTTGCCGGCGCTGGTGGCGCTGGCCAGAACTTTGCCTTCGGAATCGTCGATGACCTGGGCGTAGATGTAGCGCAGGGTGCAGTTCACATGCAGACGGGGACGTTCGACGGTGCCGACGACTCTCTGACGCATGCTGCGATGACGTCTCTTGCGCGGAGTAAGATCTTTGCGTTTAGCTGTGTATTTCATATTGTTATCCTCTCAAATCCTTACTTGCCAGCCACGGACTTGCCGGCTTTGCGGCGAATGTTCTCGCCGGCGTAGCGAATGCCCTTTCCGCCGTAGGGTTCGGGCGGGCAGATGCTGCGGATCTTGGCGGCGATGACGCCGACCTGGTCCAGAGAGACGCCGGTGAGGTTGATCTTGGTGTTCTGATCGACGGCGCAGGTTATTCCCTTCGGGATCTCGACCTCGGCGGGCTTCGTCCAGCCGATGTAGAGATAGAGCTTGTTGGCCTTGACTTCGGCGCGGTAGCCGACGCCGACCATCTCGAGGCCCTTGGAGTAACCGTCCTTGACGCCCGCTATCATGTTGACCAGCGTGGCGCGGACCGTGCCGTGCATTTCGCAAAGATGACGCTCTTCGCTTTCCCTTGAGACGCTCACGTTGGAGCCGTCCACGGTCACGGTAATGCCCTGGGGAAGAGGCATGCTGACCTCACCCTTCTGACCTTTGACGGTGACCTTGCCGGTCTCGGCCGTCACGGTCACGCCCTGGGGCACCGTAATAGATTTTCTTCCGATTCGTGACATTTTCTTTTATATTTGGGTTTCGCGGTTCCCCGCTTTGATTACCAGATTTCCACTAAGAGCTCGCCGCCCACGTTGCGCTTCTTGGCTTCCTTGCTCGTGATGACGCCTTCCGGAGTGGAGACGATCATGAGACCGAGGCCGCCTCTGACCAGCTTCATTTCGGAAGCGGCCGCGTAACGGCGCAGACCGGGCTTACTGACGCGCTTGATATGCTGAATGACCGGTTCGTGACGGAAATAACGGATATAGACGCGGAGAGTCGGGATGGGAGCATCCTCCACGGGCTGATAGCCGCTGATGAAACCTTCCGCCTTCAGAACTTCCAGAATGCTGACTTTGAGCTTGGAAGCGGGGACGTCGACGCTGCGATGCTTAGCCATGCACGCGTTTCTGATGCGCGCGAGAAGATCGCCGATCGGGTCTGACATTGCCATACTTAACTCCTGATATATTGAATTATCTTGTTTTCAGAAAAATTACCAGCTGGACTTGACCACGCCGGGGATAGCGCCGTTGCCCGCCAGTTCGCGGAAACAAATACGGCAAAGCTGGAACTTACGCATATACCCGCGGCGACGGCCGCATCTCTGACAGCGGTTGTAGCCTCTGCAACTGAACTTCGGGGTCCTTTTCTGCTTCTGTATCAATGATGTTTTAGCCACTTTGAGAACCTTTATTTAGCGTTAGTGTTTTTCACGAAAGGCATACCGAATTCCTTCAGCATGGCTTTGCAGTCAGCGTCGGAAGTGGTGCTGGTGACGAACGTGATATTCATACCCTGCTGGCGTTTCACTTTGTCCGGGTTGATCTCCGGGAAGACCAGCTGGTCGTTAAGGCCGAAGGAGAAATTGCCGTTGCCGTCGAAACCCTTGGCGGAGATGCCGCGGAAGTCGCGGATGCGGGGCAGGGCGATGCAGATGAGTCTTTCCAAGAACTCATACATGCGGGCGCCGCGCAAGGTGACTTTGCAGCCGACCTGGTTGCCTTCTCTCAGCTTGAAGTTGGAGACGGACTTCGTGGCTTTGGTGATGACGGGCTTCTGGCCGGTGATGATGGCCAGATCCGCGGCGGCGTTCTGAACGTGGGCCGCGTCCTCAGTAGCGATGCCGACGCCCATGCTCACCACGATCTTCTCGAGTTTCGGGACGAGGTGGACGTTTTCCTTTTTGAGTTCCTTGAACAGCTTGGCCTTGATCTCGTCGTTGTAGAGCGCCATGAAACGCGGCGTCACTTTTTCGGCGGGGGCACTGGCCTTGGCTTCCGGAGCTTCTTTCTTAGCTTTTGCGCACATTTTTTATCTTTCCTTTATGCTTACCTTGCTTATTCGTTCGAGCCTGAGCTCACGAGCTTCACGTTCGAGATGTGGATGGGAGCCTCTTTGTCGACGATGCCGCCCTTCTGGGCTTCGCTGCGGGCCTTGACGTGGCGCTTCTGGAGCTTCACGCCCTCCACCTTCACGGTGCAGTTATCGCAACCGGCATTCTTGACGCTGAGGACTTTGCCTTCCTTGCCTTTGCCGTTGCCGGAGATAACTTTGACGATGTCACCTTTTTTGATACCCATAAAATTACCTTCCTTACACAACTTCCGGGGCTAAAGAGACGATCTTCGTGAACTTCTTTTCGCGCAGTTCCCTGGCCACGGGCCCGAAGATACGGGTGCCTTTCGGATCTTTGTCCTTGGCGAGGATGACCAGCGCGTTGTTGTCGAAACGAAGCTTGGAGCCGTCTTTGCGTTTGATGATGTTTTTCGTGCGGACGATGACGCCTTTCACCACTTCGCCTTTCTTGACGGGGCTGTTGGGGTCGGCGGCCTTGACGGAGCAGACGATGATGTCGCCTACCTGGGCGTAATGACGCTTAGTACCGCCGAGGACTCGGATGCACATGACTTCACGGGCGCCCGTGTTGTCGGCGACTACCAGTCTGGTTTGCTGCTGAATCATAATCTAGTACTCCTTACTGCTGTTCGGAAGCGTTCAGAGTGGCGCGCTCAACGATCTCAAGGAGACGCCAACGTTTGGTTTTGCTAATAGGACGGCACTCTTCGATTCTGACGGTGTCGCCGAGACGAGCTTCGTTCTTCTCGTCATGAACGTAGTACTTCTTGACCAGGCGCACCATCTTGCTGTACAAGACGTGCGGCGCACGGCGTTCGACGCGCACCACGAGGGATTTGTCTCCCTTATCGCTTATGACCACGCCCTGGCGGATCTTTCTGCTGCTATCAATTTTGTTTTCCATTATCTGGTTTCCGATTTATGTCGTTACTGCGACTTTTTATTCTTTTCAGTGATGACGGTCTTGACCTGGGCGATCGCGCGGCGATTCTGCTTCAGTTCGTGGGTGGTCGTCAGCTGCTTGATGGCTTTCTTGTTGCGAAGCTCGAAGCTTTCCTTCTGCAGACGGGAGAGTTCCTTCTCCAGCTGGTCCACTTCCAGATTGCGGATCTCGTTAGCTTTCTTCATCGTTTCCTCCTTAGATTACATGTCTCGCGACGAAGCGCGTGCGGATGGAGAGTTTCGCGGCGGCCAGGCAGAGAGCCTCTTTGGCGACGGCTTCGGTGACGCCTTCGATCTCGAACATGACTTTGCCCGGACGAATGACGGCGACCCAGCCCTCGGTGGCGCCTTTGCCTTTGCCCTGACGGGTCTCGGCGGGTTTCTTGCTGTAGGGTTTGTCGGGGAACGAGCGGATCCAGACTTTGCCGCGTCTCTTCATGTGACGGGTGATGGCGACACGGGCCGCCTCGATCTGGATGGCTGTGACCCAGCCTCTGTCCAGGGCCTGAAGGCCGTATTCACCGAAAGCGACTTCCGTTCCGCCCTTGGCGAGACCGGAGCGCGACATGCGCTGCTGCTTTCTGAACTTAACTCTTTTCGGTTGTAGAGCCATAATCTATCTTCCTTCTCAAATTATTCTCTGTTACTTGGCCTTCTCGGCGCGGGGAGCTCTCGGGCCGCGGGGGGCTCTGGGCTTTGAGGGACGGCGCTCGGCCTTCTCTTCCAGGGCCTTGTCGTTGCGGGAGATCCAGACTTTGCAGCCGATGGCGCCGTAAGTCGTGCGGGCTTCGGCGAAACCGAAATCGATGTCCGCTCTCAGGGTGTGCAGAGGCACTTTGCCGACGCGGATGGATTCGGTGCGGGCGATTTCAGCGCCGCCGAGACGGCCGCTCACGACGATACGGATGCCGAGGGCGCCCATATCCATGGCGAGCTGGGAGCTGCGCTTAAGGACGCGCTTGTAAGAGGCGCGTTTCTCGAGCTGCTGGGCGACGCCTTCCGCCACGAGCTGGGCTTCCAGTTCCGGGCGCTTGATCTCTTCGATCTCAATGTAGATGTCGCGCTTGGTGAACTGCTTCAGTTCATCGCGCAGCTTGTTGATGTCGCCGCCTTTCGTGCCGATGACCAGACCCGGGCGGGCCGTGTAGACGGTCACGCGGATACGGTCGGTGACGCGCTCGATCTTAACGTGAGCGACGCCCGAAGCGTAGAGTTTACGCTTGACGAAATCGCGGATCTTCAGATCCTCTATCAGCATGGCGCCAAACTCTTTGCTCGGCGCGTACCACTTCGACTGCCAGTCGCGGTTAAGAGCGATGCGCAGACCTATCGGATTTACTTTTTGTCCCACTGGATTTAACTCCGGTTCTCTCTGTTTTTGCGGTGTTTATTTACCGAAATAGTGACAGAGATTATACCATTATGGCCCCTGGAAATCAAGGACCGGTTTTCTTAGATTTTTAGCGCTCGTCCGTCACCGTCACGGTGATGTGGCTAGTGCGTTTGATGATCCTGTTCGCGCGGCCTCTGGAGGCCGGACGAAAACGTTTCATGGTCGGTCCGCCGTCGACCGTCGCGGATTTCACGACGAGGTCTTCGGGCAGAATAGAGGCGCCGGCGTTGGCCACGGCGGACTTGAGGACCTTCACCACGAGACGGCTAGCCTTTTTGGGCGTAGCGTCAAGGATGCGGAGAGCCTCAGGAACGGCCTTTTTGGAGATCAGGTTAGTGACCAGGCGCGCCTTGGTTGGTGAGATTCTCACCGTCTTAGCAATTGCTTTCGCTTCCATGTGTCTATTTTCCTTCTTTAACTAATTTCGGTATTATTCACCGGGCTTCTTACCCTTGCTGCCGCTGTGCTGGCGAAACGTGCGAGTCGGCGCGAATACGCCGAGCTTATGCCCCACCATGTTCTCCGTAATGAAGACTGACACATGCTTTCTGCCATCGTGGACCAGGAATGTGTGTCCCACGAATTCCGGGGTTACCATCGAACGGCGGGACCAGGTCTTTATAGGTCTGTGTTCGCCGCTCTCGGTCAAACGCTGAATCTTGACCAGCAGTTTGTCTTCGACATAAGGTCCTTTTTTAATTGATCGAGCCATAGCCTTTCGTCCGTCGTTTTATAATGTAATCGCTTCTCTTGGAGCGCGTTCTGGTCTTGCGTCCCAAACTCCTCTTGCCCCAGGGCGTAGTCGGATGACCGCCGGAGGCTCTGCCTTCGCCGCCGCCCATCGGGTGGTCGATCGGGTTCATGGCAACGCCTCTGACGCTCGGCCTGATGCCGCGCCAGCGGTTGCGGCCGGCTTTGCCAAGGGAGACCTTCTCATGGTCTCTGTTGCCGACCACGCCGATAGTGGCGCGCGCTTCCAGGGGGATCAGGCGCACTTCGCCGCTGCCCATGCGGACATGGGCGAACTTGCCTTCCTTCGCCATAAGGGTGGCGAAGCAGCCGGCGCTGCGCACTAATTTACCGCCCTGACCGGGGATCAGTTCGATGTTGTGGATCTGGGTGCCCAAAGGAATGCGGGAAAGCGGCATGGTGTTGCCGACGTTGAATTCGCACTCGTCGCCGGACATGATCGTGTTGCCGACCGCGATGCCTTCCGGGGCAATGATGTAACGCTTTTCGCCGTCCTTATAGTTGATGAGGGCGATGTGAGCCGTACGATAAGGATCGTATTCGATGCGCGCGACGGTGCCGGGGATGCCGTCTTTGTCGCGCTTGAAGTCGATCAGACGATACAAGCGTTTGTGGTGACCGCCCTGGTGTCTCATTGAGACGTGTCCGTAGGCGTCACGACCCGCATGGCTTTTCAGTTTGACCACAAGACTCTGCTCGGGGCCCTCTTTGTAGAGGTCCTCGCGCGAGATGTTGGACATGTGGCGCCTTGAGGGGGTTGTGGGTTTGTATTTTTTGATTGCCATAATTCTAGTTTAGTTCCTAACTGTGAAGCCAATTTTTACGTCAAGCTGATGGAGTTGCCGGAAGCGAGGCGCACGATGGCGCGGCGGTATCCGGGAACATGGCCGATCTTGAGGCCGCGGCGGCGTTCCTTGCCGACTCGGTTCAGGATCTGCACTTCAACGACTTTGACCTGGTAAAGCGCCTCGACGGCGGCTTTGACTTCGATCTTGTTAGCGTCAGCGGCTACCTTGAAGATGTACTGATTGGCGGTCTCGGCGAGGAAAGTCCCCTTTTCCGAGATGATCTGGCTCTTGATAACTTCAGAGGGATTCTTCATTTGGCCTCCTTGATGTTCTGGCTGGCCAGGAAGCGCTCTTCAAGAACCTTGCAGGCTGCTTCGGAGAGAACCACCTCAGTGGCGTTGACAAGATCGAAAACGTTCACGCGGTCGGTGATGACGAAGAGCGCGTTCTCGATGTTGCGGGTGGACAGGCAGGCGTTTTCGTCGCCGGGAAGTCCGACCAGCATCAGTTTGCGGGATTCGAGGGCTTTCTTGAGGCCGGCCACGACTTTCGTCTGGGGCTTCTCCATATTCCAGTCCGCGATCACGGAAACGGAGCCGTCGCGCATCATCTGGGCGATCGTGCCGTAAAGGGCGATGCGGCGCTGCTTCTTGTTTATCTTCAGTTCATAGCTTCTGGGATGAGGACCGTGGGCGATGCCGCCGCCGCGCCTCACAGGGGAAGCGAAATAACCGGCGCGGGCATTGCCGGTGCCTTTCTGACGGAAAGGTTTCTTCTTCGTGAGGTTCACTTCAGACTTGGTCAGCGTAGAGGCGTTGCCCTGACGCTTGTTGGCCAGCTGAGCGACCACACAGTCATGCACGAGTTCGGGATTGTAGGGGAAGTTCATGAAAGTTTCATTGACTTCCACAGTGCCCGTCTTCTCGCCCGCGATGTTAATCTTTGTTAATGATGCCATTTATTATAGTTCCTTTTTATTTCTGAACCTTGGCTTTAACGCCCGGGCGGACGATCACGAGACCGGTCTTGGGGCCCGGAACAGCGCCGCGGATGGCGATCAGATTCTCATTGGCATCGATCGTCTCAACCGTCAGGCTCTGGACAGTAACGCGCTCATTGCCCATCTGACCGGGCATGCCGCGCAGTTTGAAAACACGTGAAGGATACGCGCTTGAGCTGATACCGCCGGTGGAACGGTGGAACATGGAGCCGTGAGCGTCGCCGCCGCCATGGTGATGGTGGCGCTTGATGACGCCCTGGTAGCCCATACCGCGGGAGGTGCCGATCACGTCGACCGTCTGGCCGACCGTGAACTGCTCGACGCCGATGGTCTGACCGACTTCGTAGTCGTCCAGGTTTTCCACGCGCATATCGCGGCAGAAGCGGTAAGCCTGAGCCTGGCCGGCCTTCTTGGCGTGGCCGAGCTGGGGCTTCTTCGCGGCTTTATCCTTTATCGGTTCAAATCCAAGCTGCACTGCGTTCACGCCGCCGTTCTTTTCGGCAGGCTTCTTCTGCAACACGACGCAGGGTCCGGCCTGAACGACGGTCACGGCCACGGCCGTTCCGTCTTCGCGGTAGACTTGCGTCATTCCTATCTTTCTTCCAAGCAGCATTGCTTTTCCTCTATTATTACTTCTTCAAATGAGAGCGCTCTATTAGAGCACCTTGATCTGGATGTCAACACCGGCGGGCAGATTCAGCTTCTTCAAGCCGTCAACTGTCTTGGCAGTCGGGCAGACGATGTCGATGAGGCGGTTGTGAGTCCTCTGTTCGAACTGTTCGCGGCTCTTCTTATTGACGTGCGGGCTGCGGTTCACGGTGTATTTTTCAATCTGCGTCGGCAGAGGGATGGGGCCCGTAACGAGGGCCCCCGTGCTCTTTGCCGTCTCGACGATATCCTGCGTGGAAGCGTCAAGCACGCGATGGTCATACGCGCGCAGTTTGATCCTAATGCGCTGTTCGTCAGACATTATTATTTCCTAATTACTAATTATTCTTTGATCTCGGTAACCTGACCGGAACCGACGGTGTGGCCGCCTTCGCGGATAGCGAACTTAAGACCCTTCTCCATAGCGATCGGGGTGATCAGTTCGACGTTGATCGTCACGTGGTCGCCAGGCATGACCATCTCGACGCCCTCGGGGAGCTCGATGGAACCGGTCACGTCAGTCGTGCGGAAGTAGAACTGCGGACGATAGCCTTTGAAGAACGGGGTATGACGTCCACCCTCTTCCTTGGTCAGGATGTACACTTCACCGATGAACTTGGTGTGGGGGTGAATGGAACCGGGCTTAGCAACGACCTGGCCGCGCATAATGGCGTCCTTGTCAATGCCGCGGAGAAGCAGACCGACGTTGTCGCCAGCCTGGCCTTCTTCAAGCTGCTTTCTGAACATTTCAACGCCCGTGACGGTGGATTTCTGGGTCTCGCGGAGACCGAGGATCTCAACTTCGTCACCAACGTGGACAACGCCCTGCTCGATACGGCCGGTAGCGACGGTGCCGCGGCCGGAAATAGAGAAGACGTCCTCAACAGCCATAAGGAACGGCTTGTCGGTCAGACGCTGGGGCTCAGGAATATAGGTGTCGAGGGCGTGGACCAGATCCATGATGCTCTGGACGTACTTCGGATCGCCTTCGATGGCCTTAAGAGCGGAACCGCGGATGATGGGGATCTCGTCGCCCGGGAAGTCGTACTTGGTCAGGAGCTCTCTGAGTTCCATTTCGACGAGTTCGAGAAGCTCGGGATCGTCGACCAGGTCAACTTTGTTCAAGAAAACAACGATGGCGGGGACGCCGACCTGACGGGCAAGCAGGATATGCTCGCGGGTCTGGGGCATGGGGCCGTCATCAGCGGCAACAACCAGAATAGAG
>JAFYHD010000167.1 GCA_017539325.1 bacterium
ACACGGGCTTTCCGTCCTTGTCGAAAGCAAAACGCTCTTTGCGGGCGATCTGCTGTACTCTCGGATCGTCTTCCATCGGGATCAGCACGTCGGGCTTCGCGTCGCTGAGCTTCGCGATCTTCTTGTTGGAGAACATGAGGTCTTCCAGCTGGTGCGGATTCTTGATGAAGTCCATTCTCGGAGAGATGGAAGTATCGGCCGCCATGGCGCAGATACGGGTGATCAGGTCGACGACGTACGCGTTGATCTCATCGATCTCGGAAGACGTTGCCACGCCCGCCAGGATGAGTTTGTTCTTGAACTCGTCGGTGGCGTTGCCTTCGAGCCACATCTCGATCTCTTCCTTGGTGCGGTAGCTGGACGCGTCAGAAGGAGAGTGACCGGTGGTACGGTAGGTGAGGGTGTCAAGCAGCACGGGACCCTCTTTCTTCTCGAGGATCTCTTTCTTTCTGCGGATGGCGTCAATGACAGCCAGCGGGTTGTAGCCGTCGACTCTCTCGGCGTGCATCTGGTTGGGCGTTACGCCGGCGCCGATGCGGGCGGCAACTTCGTAACCCATGGTCTCGCCGTTGGTCTGGCCGCCCATGGCGTACTGGTTGTTGAAGATATTGAAGATGATCGGCAGGCCGCCCTTCATATCGTCGCCCCAGAGCTTCTTGTACTGGTCCATGGTGGCGAAGCAGAGCGCTTCCCATACGGGGCCGCGGCCCATAGCGCCGTCGCCGATGTTGGCGATAACGATACCGGGCTTGCGGTTGACCTTCTTGAACAGCGCGGAACCGGTAGCGATGGTGGCGCTGCCGCCTACGATAGCGTTGTTCGGATAAATTCCGAAGGGGCAGAAGAAGGCGTGCATGGAGCCGCCCAGACCTTTGTGGAAGCCGGTCTCGCGGGCGAACATCTCGGCCAGAGTACCGTAGATCAGGAAGTCGATAGCCAGTTCTTTGACGCTCTTCTGATCTTTCTGCACGATCTTCAGAATGGAGCCGTCAAAATAGTTCTCCATGATGTTCATCAGCTCGGTGTCGCTGAGTTTCTGGATGGCGGACAGACCTTTGGCCAGGATCTCGCCGTGGCTTCTGTGGGAGCCGAAGATCCAGTCGTCGGTGGTGAGCAGGTACGCCTGACCTACCGCGGAACCTTCCTGACCGATGGACAGGTGAGCCGGGCCGGGATGCTTGTACTGCACGCCGTTGTAGTTCTCCGTGGTCTTGATGGAGTTGATCATGGTCTCGAACTCACGGATGATCTTCATGTCGCGGTAGATGCGCAGGAAATCTTCTTTGGTGTAGTTGGCCTTCTCGTCTTCGATGGTCTTGTTGTACTGGTTTACCGGGATGTCCTGGAATTTCACCCAGCCGGGCTGGCGTACGACGTTTTCGTCAATAAATTGTGATTTTGGCATTTTGTATTACCTCGTTTCTGATTTTTTGCCGCTATTTTTAATGTATCAGTCGTCAAACTCGAAGATCGCTTCGCGGATGACTTCGCAAACGGAAGGATGGGGGAACACCAGTTTCTTGATGTCCGCCACGCGCATCTGGGACTCGATCATGATACCGGCGCCGTAGATGATCTCGGAAGAATGGTAGCCGATCATGTGGCAGCCGATGATGTTGCGGTACTTCTTGTCGATGAGCACTTTGACGATGCCGTCGCCGCCTTCGTTTTCGGCAACGTAGCGGCCGGAGTACATCATGGAGAGTTTCGCCACTTCGAAGTCGATGCCCTTCTTCTTCGCGCTTTCCTCGGTCTCGCCCACGGAGGCAACCTCAGGATTCGTGTAGATGACGGACGGGATGGCGTCGTAGCGCATGAAGTCCTTTTTGCCCAGAATGTTGTTGACGGCAACTTCGGTCTCGCGGTATGCGGTGTGCGCCAGCATGGAGAAGCCGTTGACGTCGCCCGTGGCGTACACGCCGGCGATGTTGGTCTGGCCTTTGTCGTCGGTCTTAATCTTGCCGCGTTCGGTCTCTACGCCGATAGTCTCAAGCCCCAGTCCTTCGGTGAAGGCGCGGCGGCCGATGGAGAGCAGCACTTTGTCCGCGGGGACTTCGAAGAGCTGTTCGCCTTTTTTGTAGATGACCTTGCCGGGCTCGACGCCGGTGACCGCGCAGCCCAGATTGAAGGTGATGCCTTTTTTCTCGTAGTTCTTCAGCAGGATCTCGGAGATCTCGCGGTCGGTGGGGCCGGCGATCTTGTCCATCATTTCCACCACGGTCACTTTGGAACCGGCGGTATTGAAGTAGGATGCCATTTCCAGACCGATGACGCCGCCGCCGATGATGACCAGTTTCTCAGGTACTTCCTGAAGGTCGAGGATCTCGCGGTTGGTGAGCACGAATCCGCTCTGGAGGCCTTCTTTTACGCCCGGGATCGGGGGAGTCACAGGCACGGAACCGGTGCAGAGCATCAGCTTTTTGCCGGTGTAGACTTCGCCGTTCGCTTCGACTTTGAAGCCTTCCGCGTCGCGGCCTTTTACGGTGGCAACGCCCATAACGGTAGTCACTTTGTTCTTCTTCAGCTTTGCCTGGATGCCGCCGACCAGCGTCTTAACGACTTTGTTTTTGCGGGCAACGACGGTCTTGTGGTCCAGCTTGAGTCCTTCCGCGGTCACGCCGTACTTTTCGCCGTGCGCGGCGCCGTCGTACAGCTTTGCGGAATACAGAAACGCTTTGGAGGGGATGCAGCCTTCGTTCAGGCACACGCCGCCGATGAAGCGTTTCTCGATCAGCAGCGTGGAAAGGCCGCCTTCGGACGCTCTCTCCGCCGCCAGGTATCCGGCGGGACCTCCGCCGATTACGATCAGATCATAAGTCATAGTTCATTCTCCTTATTTATACGCGTATGTGCGTGTGCTTATTTGATCAGCAGCATCGTGAAGTTTTCCAGATTCTTGCAGAGTTCCTGCAGGAAGCGGGCCGCGGGGGCGCCGTCCAGCGCTCTGTGGTCGAAGGTGAGGGAAAGCGTCATTGCCTGATAGCTCTTCAGCACGCCGCCTTCGCTCTTCACGCGGGTCTGCAGGGTGTTGACGCCCAGTATGCAGGTCTGCGGAGGATTGATGACGGGAGTGAAGGATTCGATGCCCATCGTGCCCAGGTTGGTAACGGTGAACGTGCCGCCCTTGAGGTCGTCGGGATTGATCGTGCCGCTCTGGGCCGCGGTGGCAAGCGCCTTGGCTTCGACGGAGATCTGGTTGAGGGATTTGAGGTTGGCGTCGCGCAGCGTGGGGACCATCAGGCCTCTCGGGGTGTCAACGGCGATGCCCAGATGCACGTTCTTGAAGTACCGCATTACGGTGCCGTCTTCGATGAAGTTGGCGTTGCAGTCCTTGTAATTGAGGATCGTGCGGGACACAGCGTAGAGGATGATATCGTTGATGGTGACGTTGGCCAGGCCGAGTTTGTCCTTGACTTCCTTGAGCTGACGGCGGAATTCCAGAATGTTGGTGGCGTCGAAGGAGGCGTTGAGCGTGAGCTGCGCCATCGTGGACAGGGACGCGTGCATGGATCTGGAAATGACCTTGCGGATGTTGGGGATCTTAACGTCTTCGTAGTCCGCGGCTTTGGCGGCGGGCTCGGCAGCTTTCGCGGGTTCCGCGGCCTTGACGGGCTCGGCGACTTTGGCGGCTTCGGCGGGTTTCGCAGTGAGGTCGGCCACGCCGATCTTTCCGGCGAACGCGGTGCCTTCCATTCCGGCTTTGGCGGCGTCGGCGGCGGCAAACGTGGTGTTGCCTCCGTTCGCGATGAATTCGCGCACGTCGCGCTCCATCACTCTGCCCTCGGCTCCGGTGCCGACGACGAAGTCGGTATTGACGCCGGCGCGGGCGGCAAAGTTGCGCGCTCTGGGAGATACGAAATGTCTGCCTTCGGCATTGCGGATCGGCGCGGGCGCGGCGGCTTCCGCCTTGGGAGCGGGTGCAGCGGCCTCTGCCTGAGGCGCGGCCTCGGCTGCGGGGGCGCCGCTGGGATCGAACTCGGCAAAACCGTCGCCGGGCTTTCCGATGACGGCAACATTCTGCAGGCACGGCACGTCGTCGCCCTCTTTGGCGAAGATAGCCAGCACGGTGCCTTCGAATTTGGATTCCTCGTCGAAAGTGGCTTTATCGGTCTCATATGTGAACAGCACGTCGCCGACTTTTACGGTATCGCCGACTTTCACGTTCCACTTGGAAATGATGCAGCTTTCAACAGACTGGCCCTGACGGGGCATGATAACGGGGTTCGCGTCGGACTTGGGGCCGGCAGGCTTGGCGGGCGCCGCGGGTGCGGGAGCGGCCTCGGCTTTGGGAGCCTCGGGCGCGGGTTCGGCGGCCTTCGGAGCGGCGGATCCGCCCTTGGGATCAAATTCGGCAAAGCTCTCGCCGGGGTTGCCGATCACGCACACATTGGTGAGGCAGGGGACGTCGTCTCCCTCAGAAAAAAAGGTGGCCAATAAAGTTCCGCTGACTTTGGCTTCCTCATCGAACGTGGCCTTATCGGTCTCGTACGTAAAGAGGACATCGCCTTCAGCTACTTTATCGCCAACCTTCTTCGCCCAGTTGGAAATAATACAGCTTTCAACAGACTGCCCTTGGCGGGGCATGATTACAGGTGTTGCCATTGAAAAACCTCCTTAGAATTATACAATGCGCTGTCAGCCAGCTAATGTATTCTGTGAATGTGGCGCGGCGTCAATGTAAATTTTTTACACCGCACTGAAAAATTATAACATTTGGCCGGCAAGGTGTCAATACTTGTTTCTTGGGTAAATGAGGCTTAAGGCTGGGGTAAATGTCGACATTTACTCAAGCCTTCAAGCCTAAT
>JAFYHD010000168.1 GCA_017539325.1 bacterium
CCGGGAAGGAGAGCGCCTGCAGGGTGCATTCCCAGTAGTCGGGGAGCGTTTCGCCCTTCCAGGCGAAGACCGGGATGCCGTCTCCCGCTATGGCCGCGGCGGCGTGATCCTGAGTCGAGTAGATATTGCAGGAGGCCCAGCGGACGCTTGCGCCCAAGGCTTTCAAGGTCTCTATTAGGACGGCCGTCTGGATCGTCATGTGAAGGGAGCCGGTCACTCTCGCGCCCTTCAGGGGAAGCGAGCCGGCGTATTTTTCGCGCACGGCCATGAGGCCGGGCATCTCGTGTTCGGCGGCCTGGATCTCCAGGCGTCCGAAATTTTCCAAAGAAGAATCGGCGATCTTAAAGGGAAGACCGCTGAAGTTAGGGCAGTCAGGCATAATTTTTAAAGCAGTCCGTTGATGTTAACTTTTTCCAATTTATCGAAGTCCACGGGATTTTCCGTAGCTTTCTCTTCTTTGAGCTCGTTCGTTCCTTTGTAGGCGTTCCAGGGCATCTGCCAGACGTACTCTCTTATGAAGTCTTTGCTGTAGCCACTGGGCCCTGTGAAGCCCAATAGGGCGATGTCGCCGACGGAAAGGAAGACTCTGGCCAGGCCGTAGAACGTTCCGGTGAACGGGAAAGTGAAGATGCCCATGGGGGACATGCGGTCGTAATCATAGACGAGGCAGCGGGGATACTCCAGCCAGAAGGTGCAGAGGTTGACAACGCCTCTCATGATGGCGTAAGGCGGGTTGATCTCATTGCGCTCCGGGTAATCGATGTCGACCGTGGCAAAAAGGTTCTGCGATAACAGAACGAAGGCTGTGAGGATCAGGAAAAGTTTTCGCATATATTTCTCCTAATGTTTATTAATCTGATTCGGGCCTGGGCGCGATCCAGTAGGCGTCCCATATGTACTCGGGGATGTCGCCCCTTATGAATTTGTCGCAAAACCCCAGCGTAAGAACGTTGCCGGTTCCGACCAGCGCTCTGATGCCGGTGAGGCAGGAGCCGAGGACGGGCGCCAAAACTATCATGGAGCGCGGCCTGGCGGTCGCTTCGTAAGTTATAGCCCTGGGAACTTCCAGATAGCAGGTCAGGATCGAAACGAAGCCGTTGAGTAAGCCGTTGTGCTCTCCGCTTTCATCTTCCGCGACGACCTGCTCGATGTTGGAAGCGAGAATAGGCGAGCAGAAAATGAGCAAAAGACAGATCAGTTTTTTCATCTTACTTTATCCTTCTGCCTTTGATCGGCGTTTTGGCGGTCGGGCTCGGAACGTAGCCTTCGCCCAGTTCTTCCGGTTTCACTTCCGGTTCTTCTGTGACGGTCTCTTCCGGGGCGCTCTTGCCGTTCGGATAGAAGCCGTAGTCCCACTGTCCCTCCCAGACGTAGTCCGGGAAGTTCAGGGCGAGGTCGCGGTCGCCCAAAAGCCCCAAGGTAAGGATGTCCGCCAATCCGGCGCCGCAGCGCCCGAGAGTTCCGGCTACGCCGCCGAGCAATCCTACCGGCACCGCAAGGGCGGGATGATAGTCGCCGAAAGCGTAAGTGAAGCCGCGCCCGAATTCGCCGACGCAGGTCGTCACGTTGACGAACCCGCGGAGAAGTCCCCAGGGCATGCGCTTGTACCAGGCCGGACGGCTGTTCAGGAGATATTCGTCATGCGCCTCGATTGGCGTCATGGAAAGTTTGACAGGCGTTTCCTCCTCTATTTCCAGGTCCTGTTCCAACGGGGGAACTTCCGTTTCCTCGTGGGAGAAAAAGGGGAAGTCTTTGACTTCGCTTTCTGGAATAACAGGGAGAGTCTCGCCTTTGAGGCCGGCGATCGGTTCTTTTTCCACCGCGGCTCTCTCGAGAGCCCTTAAGGCATCGTCCTCGGCGAAGGCGTCGCCGTCGGCGAAAGCTGTTGCGGCCGCGCAGAGGACGGCAAGTAAGATTAGACTGAATTGACGCATGATGATCCTTTGTTTATCGGTACCAGGTTTCCAAATATTTTTCCATTTTCGAACCAAGCTGATCCCAGCTGTCTCCCCCGCGGTACGGCTCCTGATAGCGCAGACCGCACGTCGAAAGATGGGCTTTCGAAAGCACGGACTCCGGGCTGTTTTCGCCCACGGGAAGTAGCATGTCCCAGTGGCTCGTGGCGTAGATATTTTCTATACGCCATTTCCCATCCATGGGACGCCAGACTAGATCCAGGATAACGCTGCTTGGCATGGGCGCCCTGGTCCAGCGCCAGGTGTAACTTACGACCGTGTGGGCTTTGCCCTCTTTGGTCTCGTACTTTAAAAAAGAGCAGTTCACTGAGTCGGAATAATAACTCTGGGCGAAAGCCAGGACGGGCCAGTTTTCCGCTTCTTTTTCAAAAGCCGCCCTCAGTTCCGGCGTGAAGAAAGAGGCGCAGCTCTTCCAGTTCCCGGCCTTCAGGTCGGAAATGAAGAGATCCGTCGCTTCCTTCGGGGAAGGCTCGCAGGCTGTTAAGAAAATTACGGCAAGAATTAGGCTTGCCAGGCGTGTCGCTGTCATTATCTTCCTATACTTAGTTGTATTATTTATTTTACCAAATTTGGAAAAAGCGGCGCAACGCGCTCAATTTAAGCGGTAAACGGCGGGTTGTGATAAAATAGACCAAACATAGAAAGAAGGATAGATTATGTCAAAACTGAAAGCTGTGCTCTTCGACCTCGACGGCGTACTTGTCGACTCCCATTACCTCCACTACAGAAGCTGGGACATGCTGGCCAAAGACTTGGGGCTCAATTTCACCCAGAAACAGGGCGACGATTTCCGCGGTATGGCCAGGGAAGTCTGTTTGGAAAGAATGTTCACGGTCTTCAACGACAGGCCCTTGCCCAGCAAAGAGGAATGCAAGGAGCTGACCGACCGCAAGAACCGCTATTACCTCGACCTTCTGCACAACTGCGATCCCGACGAACTGCGCCTGCCCGGCGCCGTCAAGCTCCTTGAAGACCTGAACAAGGCCGGCATCCGTTCCGTAGTGGCTTCCGGCAGCAAGAACGCCAAGGATGTCATCCGCTGCGCGAAGCTCGAGCCGTATTTCTACGCCGTGGTCGACAGGATGGACATCGTTAAGACGAAACCCGCTCCCGACATCTTCCTGAAAGCCCAGGAAGTTTCCGGCGCCGCGCCCGACGAAGTGGTCGGCATAGAGGACGCCGTGCTCGGCATAGAGGCCCTGAGGGCGGCCGGCTTCAAGTGTGTTGGCGTCGGCGAATACGTTAAGGATTCCGACGCGGATCTGATAAGGCCAAGCATCGCGGAAGTGACCGTAAAGGACTTCCAGACGCTCGTAGAGGGCTAGATCGTGACTTTGAGGGTAAAGATACCGCCTAAGGTGGAAAACATCCTCACAAGGCTCAAGGAAGCCGGTTATGAGGCCTTCCTTGTCGGCGGCTGCGTAAGG
The DNA here is from genome assembly GCA_017539325.1 of bacterium. Classification (GTDB taxonomy): domain Bacteria; phylum Auribacterota; class UBA3054; order UBA3054; family UBA3054; genus UBA3054. The sequence goes on from JAFYHD010000168.1 coordinate 3,404, forward strand.
GACGCCCTGCTAGGCATTCCATGCGAAGATTTCGACATCGCGACCAGCGCCAGGCCCAAAGACATAAAAAAACTCTTCCCCAAATGCAGGGCGGTAGGCCAGGCTTTCGCCGTCATGCTCGTCGACGGCCTGGAAGTCGCGACTTTCAGGAACGACGGGACCTATTCCGACTACCGCCATCCCGATTCCATAACTTACGCCGACTCGATAGAAGAGGACCTTTCAAGGCGCGATTTCACCGTCAACGCCATGGCCTATGACGGTGAAAAGATCATAGATCCCTATGACGGCAGAAGCGATCTGGAAAACAGGATCATCCGCTTCGTCAGGAACGCCAGGGAAAGGATGCGCGAAGATCCTCTGAGGGCTCTCAGAGCCTGCCGCTTCGCCGCCAAGATAGACGGAAAACTCGAGCCGAAGACAAGAAAAGCGATAAAGGATCTCGGACATCTTATCGACATGGTCTCGGTAGAGAGGCGCCAGCAAGAGCTTACGAAGATGCTGCTCGGCAAGAATCCCGACCTCGCCCTGAGACTCGTAGGCGAATTGGGCCTTCTGCCTTACCTTTTCTTAGACCTCGTCCCAAGCATTGGCTGCACTCAGCCTCCGCATCACTTGGAGGACTGCTGGGAGCACGCTCTGCAGACGCTGAAATCCGCCAAAAGGATAGACCTCCCGCTGAGGCTGGCCTGCCTTCTGCACGACATCGCCAAACCTGCCTGCCGAAAAGAGGTCGAAAAGGACCGCTTCATCTTTTACAATCACGATATTCTCGGTGAAAAGATGGTTAGGAAGGCCCTGACTGACCTGCGCTTCTCAAACGAAACGATAGACAAAGTCTCGGAATACACCCGCTACCACATGCGGCCCCTTCTGTATTCCTTCCATATGAAAGACCCGGCCCTGCAGCGCCTCATAGGCGCCCTAAGGTACATTACCATCAGGGACCTGATAAGGTTCATGCTCTGCGACGTCAGGGGCAACATGACCAACAAGGGAAAAGGTTTTTCCTTCACGCTTGAACTGGCCCGCCCTGTCATGCGGCGCATCCGCCGCATTGAAAAGGAAAAGAGAGTCCTGCACATCAAGGACCTTCCTGTCAACGGCAATGACCTTATGAAAGAGCTCGGCATCCCTCCCGGACCGGAAGTGGGCAAGCTCCTCGCAAAACTCTACTCCCTCGCATTGCAAAAGCCGAAGCTCGCCACCCGCGAGAAACTTCTTTCCGAAGCGAAAAAACTGCTGCTCAAACAATAAATCCTCAGCGCAAAAAGAGCGCATACCCCTAAGCGAACTCACGGAGGACGCTGATCAAGGCCATGCACGCGTAGTCCGTGAGTGAGGGGTATGCGCTCTTTTTGCGTTTGAATTTGTTTGCGCTTACTTCCTGCGGAGAAAGAGAGCGGCGAGGGCCAGCAATCCGAAGAAGGCCGGTTCAGGCACAGTGTGCCAACCAACGTTCTTGTAGATGTTGACATTCTCTGTAGCTGTCAGGATAACGCCTTCGAATTCCTTGAGCTCAGGGTTGTTTTCGTCAACGACAAAGTTTTTGCAGTTGTGGAAAGTAACTTCCGCGTCCCTGATATCGCTTGCGTTGCAATCGTAGAAGATGGAGTCGCTTATCACAACATCGTTGTTGTCTTCCACGGTGAACGGCATGTAGGCGGCGTCTATGAGGATGTTGTTAAAGACGTAGCCTTCGCCTGCGCCCCAGGGCCAGTCGCCGATGTAGATGGCAGGCTGGTTGTTGGCCTTGTTGCACTTGACAGTCAGGTAGCTGACTGTGCAGTCTTTGCCTCTGTTGAAGAAAATGGGAGTGTTGCAGTTGGGAGTCTCCACGGCCATTCTGTAGACCGTCAGCCTTGTGGCGAAGTAGGAGGAGAAGGGTCGGAGCGCCTTGCCGTCGGTGCCCATTTCACTGTATATGGCGACGTTGCTTATGCTCATGTCGAAGCAGTAGCAGGCGCAGATAGTCCCGTTCATGTGCCAGTTGTAGTGATTCACAAAATGTTCGGTGCCGTAAGCCCTGACCGTCAGGTTCTGAAGCGATGCGCCGTCCGTTTCCATATGGATGCCGACGTAGCCGGCGGGGACGATGATGGTGGTCTTGTCCGGGCCGGCGCCTTTCAGGGTGACGTTCACGGCTTTGAAACATAAGGCGGTCATGCCGGTGCCCCAGATATCATACTGGTTGTTGAAATCGGCTATGGAATATTCGCCGGGAGCCAAATTGACGGTCTGCCCGGAAATTACGTTCTCCATGGCCTTGGTCAGGTCTCCAGTGGGATCCTCGGGTGAGAAGCCGGAACCGGTGGCGCCGGGAGCGACGTACCAGGGGCCTTCGTGCAATCTGGTAATGTGCATTTTAAAAACGCCCTGAGAATTGTCATAACCGTCCCAGCAGATGTAGTAGGTCTTGCCGGCGATGGCTCTGAGTTCATATTGCTCGTCCACGGTGGTGTCCTGAGTCTCGATGATCGCAGTCAGGTTGGCGAAACTCAATTCTTTTGAGCAGGTATAGATGCTCAGCATAGCGTCTAAGCCGGAGAGCGCGCCGGATCCGTTGTTGTCGATCCTGTAAAGACCGTCAAATTCAGGAGTGAACTTATACCAGACAGAACATTTGTGTTGTGAGTTTTCCCCTGATTCAACGGTGGCGCCTTCATTGGTTCCTTTGATGGTGCCTTCCTCAACTTCGACGGCTTCAGACAGATTGTCGTTGTTTAGGACGGTAACGGGGCGGACACAGGCGATTATGTCCGGAGTTCCGCAGAACACGTCGCCGTTTTTGAGAACGAGCGGGCGAATATGGTTGCTCTTTGAGCCTTCCTGGATCTGGTAAGTCCAGATGACATTGCCGTTGAGGAGATATTTGAGGAAGGAACCATCGTCGCCTTCGGTCACGGCGTACAGGCCGCCGTCGTTGACCGGCACTACGCAGTTGCGGACATGCCCGATACTGCTTTTCCAAATGGGGAAGCCGTATCTGGCTGAGAGCGCCATTACGCCGTCCTGATATGAGACATATATGATGTCTCCGCTCAGATCGATCGCCAAACCGCCGTCGTCTCCGATCCTGGCGTCGAGTTCAGTTTCCCATATTTTTTCGCCGTTTTCGTCGAAGGCAATAACATGACCATTGATATTCCCGGGTCTCGTGATTGCAAAGACATTTCCGTTTGAACCTACAATAGGTTCGCGACAGTTCATGTTCTCACCTCTTTCGGTGTCGGCTTTCCATGCCAGGGTCCCGCTAGCGGTATTGACCGCGATGACACCGCCGTTGACTTTGTAATAGACCTTTGATCCGTTCGGGCTGAAATTTACGCCGTTGCCGCCCCAACCGTCGGTGCAATTCGGATCTTCGTAGCACCAGGCCACTGTGCCGTCGGAATTAACGGCGAACAAACCTTTGTTGGCCACTTTTACGAAGACTTTGTCGTCAAAATATTTCACCGCGCTACTGGCTAGTCGGTTGCCGTCCTCGGCCAGTTTGACGGTCCAGACATTTTCACCGGTCGCGATATTAAATTTGCAAAGGTTGGCTTGCTCGTCGCAAACGTAGAGATAGCCGTCGTTAGTAATGGTTGGGGCGCCATTATCCCAGCTGGGCTCGGTCGCGAACTCAGTGACTTCGCCAGTCTCAATGTTGATCCTGAGGACCGTGGCGTTGGGCGAAGGATCGTTGGAAAGATAGAGGAACCCATTGTATTCTACCGCGGACCCGCAGATGTAATACGGCTGGAAGTAATCGTTCTTCCAAACTTCGGAAAAACTGTTGCCTCCGTCAAGCGCGACGCATCCTGATCCTTGGAGATCGTAGCCAATGGTGGCGGCCGCTTTGGAAGCCTCAGCTTTCGCAGCAAAGAAAAAAGCAAGGACGAAAGCCAAAAACAAGCTGATAAATTTTTCCATTTTTAACTCCTTGATACACAGTTTTCCTTTATATGTTATCACAAGAATGCGACAACATAAACCTTCAGAGCAAAAAAACACATATCCCTCGCTCACGGACTACGCGCGCATGGCCTTGATTGGCGTCCTCCGTGAGTTCGCTTAGGGGCTTACGCCGCACTTTGCTCTAGCTTTTTCCGAGGCGATAGAATCATGTGCCCTAAGGCAAACTTAGCGAAGCCTGTTTGCCAAGGGCATATGATTTATCGCCGAGGATAAGCAAATAAAAAAGCTCCCGACTTTCGCCGGGAGCTTTTTTTACTAGCGAGAGCTAGTTTTGGACTTGCGCTTACTTCCTGCGGAGGAAGAGAGCGGCGAGGGCCAGCAATCCGAAGAAGGCCGGTTCAGGCACGACGCGCCAGCCAGCGTTCTTGTAGATGTTGACTTTCTCGGTGGCGGTCAGGATGTAGCCTTCGTAAGTGGCGAGCACAGGATCGTTCTCGCCTTCGACGAAAGACTGGCAGCCTTCTTCGACGACATCAGCGCTATCGGCGAAGTTGCTCTGGTTCGGGCAATCGTAATAGACGGAGTCGTAGATGAAGACTTCATCGTCCGCTTCAACCGTGAACGGCATATAAGCGTTGACGACCAGGATGTTCCTGAAGGTCAGGCCTTCGTTGACGCCCCACGGCCAGTTGCCGACATAGATGCCCGGGTTGTTGTTCAACTTGCAGCCGTAAGAGGTCAGGTAGTTGACCG
>JAFYHD010000169.1 GCA_017539325.1 bacterium
TCAACTCCTGCCCCCGCCAACAAAAATATTTGGCGGAGTAGCTCAGTCGGTCAGAGCAGCGGAATCATAATCCGCGTGTCGTGGGTTCGACTCCCTCCTCCGCTACCAATTCTTACGGCGGTCGTTAGACCGCCGTTTTTTTTACCTTGACACCCATTCCCTATTCTCATAAAATATTAATAATAATGAAATATTCTAATTCACAGTTTCGCTCGATGCTGATCAGCGACCGCACCGAAAGGAAGATCCCCCGGCTGGAGGGTCTTTTCGGGAAGGACGACAAGCTTGCCGTTCTGATGTACGGCGAGCCGGATCCGGACTCCCTTTCCGCGGCCTGGGCCTTGAGAGAGTTTGTAAAGGACCTTGTGGGCAGCGTGGAGATCATATCCCTGGAACCCATAAAGCGCCAGCAGAACCAGCTTTTCGCCCGCAAACTGAAGATTCCCTTCACTATCCAGCACGAAGTTGCCTGGGAAAAATACACGAAATTCGCCCTCGTTGACGCCCAGCCCGACTTTTTCAAGCCGCAGCTGCCCATATCCTTTGACGTCATTATAGACCACCATCCCAAGAAGGGCAACTATCCCTTCAAGTTTTCCGATGTCAGGCCCCGCTACGGTTCGACTGCCACGATCCTCCTGGAGTATCTTCTGACTTCCCAGGTCAAAGTCGGCAAGAGGCTGGCGACCGCTCTCTGCTACGGCTTGAACACCGACACGGACGATTTGGTCCGGGGCGTTTCGCCGCAGGACGTCGCGGCTTACGGATACCTCAAGCCCAAATGTGATTCCCAGCTTCTGCATACCCTTGAGCTGGCGGAGATTCCGAGGGCCTACGCCCCGTACTTCACGGAGGCTCTCCAGACGGTCCAGGCCGGAGGCTTGTGCCCGGTCATCTGCTTTTCCAAACTGCCTTCCGCGGACATTTGCGTGCATATAGCCGACTTCCTCTCCCAGTTCACGAACATGAAGTGGGTTGCCGTGGGCGGCATCTGCGACAACATCATGCACGTCGTCATGCGTGAAAGCTCGCAGGGCGCGGACGTTGGCAAGATAGCGAGGGCCAAGCTCTCGAAATATGGCAGCGCCGGCGGCCACAGGGGCAAATCCAGGGCCGCCATCCCCAAAGGGGTGGTGGAGGAAGCGCTGGGCAAAGATCCCTCCAACGCGGCCCTCACAGCGTGGCTGAGGGGTATTCTTATATCCAGAACGAAAAAGAGTCTTAAATAAAATTAAGGAGTTATATGGCTAATCGCGGACTTATAGTCGTTGAGTCGCCTTCCAAGATCAAGACCATCCATCAGATCGTCGGCAACAAGTATGTAATCAAAGCGACGGTCGGCCACATCATGGAGATGCCAAAGTCGCGTCTCGGAGTCGATGTGGAGGATGGCTTCAAAGTCACCCTGAAACCTTTGCGCGGCAAGAGCAACGTCATCAGCGACCTGAAGAAGGCCGCCGGCGAAGCGGGCGAGATATATCTGGCAACCGACCCTGATAGGGAAGGAGAGGCTATCGCGGAGCACGTCTACAGCATTCTCCCGCATTCCAAGAGGATCCACCGCATCATGTTCAACGCCATCACGCCGTCTGAAATAAACAACGCGCTCGAGAATCCCACGACCATAAACCTAAAGAGAGTGGACGCCCAGAAGGCGAGGAGAGCCATCGATAGATTGATCGGCTACCTGCTCAGCCCGGAAGCCTCTTTTTACATGGGCGAAAAGAATTTCTCGGTCGGCCGCGTCCAGAGTCCGGCCGTCGGATTGATCGTCGAAAGGGAAAGGGAAATTGCCAACTTCCAGCCTGTGCCTTACTGGCTCATCAAAGCTGATTACGAGATAGGAAAGCAGGTTTTTACGGCGCAGCTTAAGAGCGGAAGAGTAGAGAACGAAGCCGAAGCCGAGAAGATCTACGAAGCTCTGAAGAACGCCAAAGACCATACCGTCAAAGCCATCGAGAAGTCCGAATTCTCGCGCAACCCGATGCCGCCTTTCATCACTTCGACTTTCCAGCGCGCGGCCTTCAGGGCCTACCACTTCGATCCCAAGTTCTCCATGGAGATCGCTCAGACGCTTTACCAGGGCGTCGAGATCAGAGGCCGCCAGGTCGCTCTGATAACTTACATGCGAACCGACTCCACCAGGATCTCGAAAGAGGGCATGGACATGGCCCAGAAACAGATCGAAAAGCAGTACGGCGAGCAGTATTACCAACGCCGATTCTACAAGAGCAAAAAAGGCGCCCAGGACGCCCACGAGGCCATTCGCCCGGCGCATCCGGAGATCACTCCGGAATCCGTGAAGGAAGTCCTTACCGAGCCCTGCTTCAAGATCTATTCGCTCATCTACAAGCGCTGGCTCGCCTCGCAGATGAAGCCGGCCGTTTACGACAAGACGAAAGCGACCATCATGTCCGACGACGTTGAAATGGAAGCGGAAGGCAAGACGCTGAAGTTCGAAGGCTATCTCAAGGCTTACGGCTACGACCTTAGCGAGGAGGAAGAAGACGATTCCGAATCTGGTCTGCCGCCCCTCGCTGAAAACGACAAGCTCGCCATGAAAGAGGCCCGCTGCGAAAGGAAAGAGACTCTGCCTCCGCCCCGCTACAACAGCGGAAGCTTGGTCGAAAAACTCGAGAAGCTCAACATCGGCCGCCCCTCCACCTACGCCACGATCGTCGACAAGATCAGGGAAAGGCAGTACGTCGAGGAGACGCGCCCCAAGAGAGAATTCAAGCCGACGGAAAGGGGCTTCAGGCTCTACGACTATCTGAAGGAAAAACGTCCGCTGGTCATGAACTACGACTACACCGCTGATCTTGAGAAAGACCTGGACGAGATAGAGGACGGCGAGAAAGATTACCTGACCGTCATGGACAAGCTCTTCGAACCATTGAAGGAAGTCTACTCCAATCAGTCGGGCTTCATGGTCAGCAAGCCGACCGCCAAGCAATTAGACATGGCAAAAAGACTGGCTGCCGCCGCCAAGATCGAGATCCCGGAAAGCGCGCTCGTCAACGCCAAGGAACTCTCCAAGTGGATCGACGAGACGAAAGACAACCTCGGCAGCAAGCTCGTCCTGCCGCCCAGCGAAAAGCAGCTCTCCTACGCTGAGAAGCTTTCTAGTGACACCGGCATTCCCATTACGGACGAGATGCGCTTGTCAGCCGAGAAGATCTCCAGCTTCATAGACACCGCTTCCAAGATCCTTGAGCACAAGATGAGAAGCGCCATGCATCCCATCAGGGTGAACTACGTCATCGACGAGGAGCAGCACACCAAGGAGCACGGCGAACTGAACATCATCGACATAATCGACGAGAAAGATAAGAAAGCCGTAGGCCTTAAGACGGGACTTTCCCAGACCACCTGGATCCCCAGGAGCCAGATCGTCTTTTTGAGCGACGACGTCATAACTTTGAAGAGCGAATGGGCGCTCCAGAAGTTCATAGAGAAGAAGCCGGACCAGAAAACTTTCGTAAAGGGCAAAGGCAGGGGCGCCAAAGCCAAAGCCAAAGAAGCTCCCGCCGAGAAAAAGACCGCCGCGAAGAAACCGGCCGCCAAAAAAACTACGGCAAAAAAGACCGCCGCGAAAACTAAGAAAGCATGAATCCCGAGAGAGCGAAATTAGCCGAACGCTACGAGCTGTTCCAGAACATCTTTTTCCTTCTGGACTACCTTGTGCTGGGTCTTTTCCTTTTCATCCTCCTGATAGGGGGAAGGGGATCGCTTTCGCTATCTGTTTGGCACAAGACATTGGAAGCCGTTAACGGCAATTTCTGGCTTTCGACGCTCGCTTTCATCTTCGTTGTCCAGGCCGCCTACCAGATCATAACGTTCCCTTACACTTATGCGAAGGACTACAGGCTTGAAAAGATCTTCGATCTTAGCAACCAAAGTTTCGGCGGCTGGTTTTGGGATCTTCTTAAGAGCACTTTCCTGACGACGCTTCTGCTTCTGGCCGCGCTGCTCTTCTGCTACGCCATGATGCGTTACTTGGGGCAGTGGTGGTTTCTGGCGGCTGGCGCGGGCTGGATCTTCCTGCAGATCGTTTTGGGCATGCTCTTTCCGGTCGTCATACTTCCGCTCTTCTACAAGAGCGAAGAGATCAAGGAGCATCCCTGCAAGGAGCGCCTGATAAAGATGCTCGAATCCAACGGCTTGAAAGTGACGGGGCTCTACCGGCTCGACCTTTCCGAGAAGACGAAGAAGGCCAACGCCATGCTTTGCGGCCTCGGCGCGACGAGGAGAGTCATGATGTCCGACGCGCTTTTGGAATATCCCGAGGACGAGATCATCGCCATTATGGCCCACGAAGTCGGCCACTACAAGAGGCGCCACATCTGGAAACTGGCCTCGCTGCACGCTGTGCTGATATTGTTGGGCCTTTTCCTGCTCTCGAAAGTTTTGGCGCTCTACTGTGCCAGGGCGGGCATCGATTATCCCGCGGCCGGATCGTATCCTGTGTTTCTGCTTTTCTTCTCACTCTGGCAGCTTATTACGATGCCATTGACTAACGGCTTCTCGAGGAAGTGCGAAACGGAAGCTGATCTTTTCGCACTTCAGTCTACCGGCCTTGGCAAAGCTTTTGCCTCAGCTCTTAGGAGGCTTGCGGAGGGAAACCTTGCGGTATTGAACGTGCCGCGCATTATTGAGATTTTTCTATACAGTCATCCCGCCACCGGCAAAAGGATAACTATGGCGGAAAATTGGGAAGGTGAATTATGAACGAGATACAGTCTCTGAGAGGAACGGCCGATATTCTTCCGCCGCAAAGCGCCCTTTGGAACGAAGTGGAACGCAAGGTCAGGGAGCACTTTGAACGCTACGGCTATGAGAACATCAGGACGCCCATAATCGAGCAGAGCGAACTTTTCATGCGCTCCATCGGCGAAGACACCGACATCGTGGAAAAGGAGATGTACACCTTCAGCGACCGCAAGGGGAGAAGCATCACATTGCGTCCGGAAGGCACGGCCTGCGTAGTCAGGGCCGCCATGCAGCACGAGCTTCTGGGGCAGAAGATCAAAAAGTTTTATTACATGGGCCCCATGTTCCGCTACGAAAGGCCCCAGGCCGGGCGCCAGCGCCAGTTCCACCAGCTGGGCGTAGAGATGTTCGGGACCTACAGCCCGCTTGCGGACGCCGAGACCATCTCCATGATGGTGAGACTTTTTGAGATGCTGGGCTTAAAGGGCGTCTCCGTCAACATCAATACGCTGGGCGACAAGGAAAGCCTTGAAAAATACCGCAGCGTCCTGAGAGAACGCGCGCGCGCCAACTTCGACAAGTTCTGCCCGGACTGCCAGCGTAGGCTTGAAAGGAATGTGCTAAGGCTTCTGGACTGCAAGGTTCCGACCTGCCAGGAGATCTTCAAGAACGATCTGCCCAGCATCAAGGACTGTCTGTCCGATGAGGCGAAAAAGCACTACGAGACCGTTCTGAAAGCGCTGGACGACATGGGCATCAGCTACGTCGAGAAGCCTCAGCTCGTGAGAGGCCTCGACTACTACACGCACACCATTTTTGAAGTGACGCACAACTCCCTGGGCTCCCAGGACGCCTTGGGCGGCGGAGGCCGCTACAACGACCTCGTGGAAAGCATGGGAGGCGCTCCTACGGGCGCCGTAGGCTTTGCGATAGGCGAGGAAAGGCTCATGATAGCCCTCGCAGCCATCAAAGGTGAAGAAGAGAGCGTTCCCGCGACCGACCTTTTCATGGTCTCCATGGACGAGGAAGCGATAGGGGAGAATCTGGTGCTTTCGGACGCGCTGCGGACCATGGGTGTTTCCGTGGCCGTGCTGCCGGAAAAAGCTTCTGTAAAATCCCAGTTCCGCCAGGCCAACGCTTCCATGTCCCCCTACGTTCTAATCAGGGGAGGGGATGAAAGGGCTAAGGGCGTCTGGAACCTTAAGGACATGAAGAACAGCACCCAAAAAGAAGTCACCAGAGAAGAAATTTTAGCCTTCTTCAAGGAGATAAAGAAATGAACAGATCAAGGCTTACCAACATAATCCTGACGACCATCCTCGTCATCGGCGTAGCCATCCTGGTTGTCCAGATGCAGAACGCCAAGGAAAAACGCAATGCGAAAGGCGCGGAATACGAGACGACCGCTGCCGAAATGAAAGCGGGCGGCAAGGACGCCATGGACGTCATCTTCTCGAGGAAGAGCGTCAGGCACTACACTGATCAGGAAGTGGAAGCGGACAAACTGCTGACGCTCGTCAAAGCCGGCATGGCCGCGCCGACCGCCATGAACCGCCAGCCCTGGTCCTTCATCATTGTGACCAACATGGCGCAGGTCGCTTCCATAAGCGACAGGCCCGGGCTCATGATGCTTAAGAAAGCCAAGGCTGTGATCCTTGTCCTCGGCAAGAAGGACGAGAAGTTCTGGCAGCAGGACTGCTCGGCCGCGACGGAGAACATCCTTTTGGCCGCCGAAGCCCTGGGTCTTGGCGCCGTCTGGTGCGCCGGGTATCCTATGACGGACCGCACCGAAAGTTACAAAGAGCTTTTCAATTACAGCGACGACTATGAAGTCCTGTCTCTCATCTCAATCGGCTACTCCACGGGCGAAGATCAGCCCAAGGACAAATACAAAGAAGAAAAGATCCACTGGAACCGCTGGTAAGCTTTCCTGCATGTTTCGCGCGAAGTATCTGATTCCTCTACTGCTGTTCGCAGTTTATCTGATCCTGGAAGCCGGCTATCTCGTCGGCAAAAGGATAGCGCCTGATTATCCCAACATCAGAACGTCTGACGTCAAGGAGGCAGTTTCTGTCACCAGAGGCCGGACGACCTATCAGATCTACCCAGTCGACCTCCCCAACAAGGGGATGATGTTCCTGAATTATTTCGGGAGCCTGAAAGGGAAAACGGACAGGCTGCCGGAGATGGAATTCGCGCTTGTCAGCGAAGCGGAAAAGGAAACGCTTTTGAATCCCGATACGGCCGCCAGCCATTTCAAAAAAGTCCTCTCCACCGGCGACAGCGTCGCACATTCGGCTTTTCAGCGCCGCCGTCATTTTTTATTGCGCCAGACGGTCCCGAACGGCGGGAAATGTTACCTCGTCGTGGGAAACGTCGCGCCCACGGTCCTGAAAGGGGAGAGGATCTTCTTCTTCGTTGCCAACGCTGTGGAAAAGATGAAGAGCTTCTGGCCTTACGCGCTTCTTTTCTTCCGCAATTTTATCATTGTCTGCCTGATACTTTTCTTTACTTTCTTAATTTATGCAAAGACCAGGGGTTTTTGGCGCCTTGCTACAGTTTTCTTATCCTGCGGAATATTGGCGTTCATCGCCGCATTCACGCCGTTTAACGTTTTTTGCTCGGCCATAGAAGGCCCTAAGGCCAAAAATCTGATTTGGAAAGACCTCTCCAGGGAGTTAAGGCAGGGCAGTGAAGTGCTGAGGATCCCCTTGGAGACATGCTCGCCTTATTCGGCCTGTTTCATAAGAGTCAAAGGCCGCGCTGTGGACAGTTCCGAGCATTCGCTCGTCTATACGGATCTTTACAAGGCGCCTTCTTATGACAACCCCAGCACCGAAAACCTTATGACATTCTTCAAGGAGAAGACTACCGAAAAGCTCTATCTGTTCGACTCGGCGCATTCCTTCTTCGACGACATCTCCCTGCGCTTTTGGCACGAGGGCAGGGGAGGCGCGGCGGTCATAGAAAATGTCCGCCTGACGGAAGCAAAGCTGCCGTCCGGCATTATGAAGGTTTTACTCAGCGTTTCCGAATCATTTCTCGCGTGCTTCTGGATCTTTTGGTTCGTCTTCTTCCTGACATCCTGCTTTTTGATCGTTTATTTCAAGCGGAATTTTTATTCTAAGCTTGCGTCCTTCATTCTGGCTTTCATCTCTCTTTCGATCCTTTTGGCCCCGATTTATTCCTTCGGGCACAAGGAACCGATGATGGCTACGACCAACGAGCGTTTTCTCCTGGGGCTTAAACCGCTTTCTTTTTACGCTCTGGTGTGGCACAACGAGCCTAAGCCTGATATTTTGCCGGAAGAGCTCGAAGCGCCCATGTCAGGAAACTTGACGGTCGCTTCCTACAGCGACAAAGTTCTCGGCGCACGCCCCGACATCTATCCGGACAACACCGACACGTTCCTGCGCTTCTTTACGCACACTTTCAGCAACATCAGGATCAACGTGCAGCGGGAACTGGTGGTGCTGAAAGATTTCAGGCTGGTCAAGCTGAACGACGCTTATCTGGCGCTGAGAATGATCGCCTGGCTGTGGCTTATTGTTCTGATCTTGGGTTCGTTCTGGCAGGCCGCAAGGCTTATCGCAAAGGGGGACAAGGCATGAAGAAACTGTTTTCTTTCTTGAAAAAAGCCTGGCCTTATCTTTTGCTCCTGGCGCTTCTGGCTTTCGCTTTTTACATGCGCTTTTATCATATTTCCTGGCGCGGGATGACTTATGATGAATGTCTGACGGAGGAAAGGTCGCACTAGTCTCTCTGGCGCCTGTGGCGTTTTTATATTACCAGCCGCGCTCCCGTTAACGCGATCATATATTACATTGACGGGCATCTTTTCTCCTTTTTCACAAAATCTGACGTCTTGAGAGAATGGCAGATAAGGCTGCCGTCTGCGGTCTTCAGTTTCCTGACGGTGCCGCTTTTGTTCCTTCTGGGCAAGCGCATGAAGGATGTATGGAACGGATTGCTTTTGGCCTCTCTCGGAGCAGTCTCATTTTTGCTCCTGACTCACGCCAGGGAAGCGCGTTATTATTCCTACGTTTGTTTTTTCACGACCATATTGGTTATAGAGGTCGTAAACATACTGAAAAAGGCCCCTGGCGGAAGAGATTCCTTTAGGGATTATGCTCTCTATGCCCTTGCGGCCGTAGGCGGCATGGGATCGCACCAGGGCTTTTATTTCCTTTTCGCTTTTTCAAACGTTTTCCTCTGTTTTTACGCCTTCTTACCGCTGGCGGTCTTGGCTTGGGAAAAAAGGAAGGGATTTTGGAAACTGGGTTTCAAGGGATTTTTGGAAAGTTTCAAGAATGATTTCGAAGTCTTTTACCTGAAGTTCATAATGCTGGTGATGCCATGTCTTGTCTACTGCTACCAGTTCCTTTTGGTGACCGGCGCGGACAAGCCGTACACTCCCACCGGGCGAGGCAACACGCATCTGATCTCGGAACTTTCATTTTCTGTTGTCGGCGGCATCTGCGAAAGACTTTGGGTCGGCGCGCCGTTCGCCCACATAGTTCTTTATCTTTCCATTGCGGCTTTTGTTGTGCTGCTGTTCACAAAGGTAAGGCTGATCGCTCTTTATTATTTCTTCGTGAAGTTGTCCACGTTTGTTTTGCTGAGGCTTTTGACGCAGCGTTTGACGTATGAGCAGTTCAGGGACAAGTACATTATTTTTGTTCTCATTCTGGATATGTTCATTTTGACGGCGGCTGCGAGCTATGTTATCGAATGGCTGTGGACACTTACAGGATGGGTGCTGACTAGGAACGAGAAATGGCGTCGTGCGATAATTTCATGCGGCCGAGCTTTGTCCCTCATTGGCTTTTCTGTTCTGATATGTTATGGCGGCAATGTTTATGCTGAATCTGAACGGCTCTTCGACGAACAGTTGGAAGGCGTGCGTTATGTTTTCGATTACCTGGAGACGGCTTACCGGCCCGGAGACATCATCATTTATCAGGCTGAGCCGAATTCCTGGGTGCACAAGAACTGTCTCTACGAGCAGAGCCTGAGGCCCGGAACCAAAGATTGGGTCGTTTCCGAATCCATTTATCTGCCGTTCATGAGAGACAAGATCAAAAAGCAGGGCAGTTATATCTGGTGGATCTTGATGTACAGGCCGCTGGCTGGGTTCAAGCCGTATTTTTATCATGAAATGAAGGCCTTCGGTTCCGACGTCAACGACAAGAACGCCATGATAATGTGCCGTTCCGCTGAAAAGGTCAAGTCTTTGGCGGACGCCATGTACCTTACTCTCCAATTGTTCCGCTGGACTGACCTTCACAGGCATATCCAATATGAGAATCATTTGATCAACAGGAGGTTGAAAGTGATGAGGTTCGATGACGCGGTATTCACGAATCTTATTGCCAAAACGATTGAAAATTCCAAAGTTTACACTCCTACAACCGGCGATATTCTGGATGATCCGAACCTTGAGTTCTACGCTTATCGGCTTATCAACGAATGGTACGCCGGGATGAAATCCGAGCCCAAGGAGAAAAAACCTGTGCTTATCACGCCTTTGGAAAGAGCGGTTTATAATTATCTTTACTGCTGCGCTGCCAAAAATCTTCCCTCTGAGGAAAAGAACCGCAGTGTTCTTCTCAAAACCAAGAACGGCTGGTGGTATTACGATAGGATCTACCGCTTTACTTATGATGAATTCCCGCGTCCTTATATTGAGCCGGAAGTCCTGGAAGGCTACATGTCCCTGGAGGATATTTACAAGAACAGGGTTCGTTTCGACGCGGCTTATCTTACGCTCAATCCAGATATGGCGAAGGATTGGAATAAACTTTTAAA
>JAFYHD010000170.1 GCA_017539325.1 bacterium
CGGTCAGTTCCGCGGCATGGCCTGCGACGCCTCACTCTTCGTCCTCTGCGCCGGCTTGAAGAACGGCTACATCAGTTCCGGCACCGAGGAAGACTTGCAGAACACTTACAACCAGGGCGCCCGCGTCATGAACAACTCATGGGGCTCTACCGGCAACGGCTACTACGGTTCCGGCACGCGCCTCTACGACCAGATCATCTGGAACAACAAGGACTACACCATCTGCTTCTCCTCCGGCAACGCCAACAGGAAAATGGACCTGCCGACGGAGTGCACCCTCGGCGTCACCTCCGGCGCCAAAAACATCATCACGGTGGGCGCCTCGGAAAGCTACCGCCCGGAACAGGGCGACGGCTGTTATCCCGACGACGGCGTGCACCAGGGCGTGACGAGCTTCTCTTCCCGCGGACCCTGTCTCGACGGGCGCGTCAAGCCTGACCTTCTGGCTCCCGGCACCGGCGTCAACTCAACCCTCGCTTCCGCCGAACACACTTCCGTCAGGAGCAAGTATTACACCTACATGGGCGGCACCAGCATGTCCAGTCCTCTGGTGGCCGGCTGCTGCGCGGTGGTCAGGGATTATCTGCAGCACAACAGGCACGTGGCGAACCCCAGCGCCGCTCTGGTCAAGGCGGTCCTTCTGACCGGCGCGAGGTCGCTCTATCCCGGCCAGTACACGCGCTACCATGAGATCCCCAACGAGAGGCCTAACAACGTCGAGGGCCACGGCCACATCAACGTCAAGGAGAGCCTGGAGCCCACAGACGGCAGGATGCAGTTCAAGGAAATGAACTTCGCCAGGACTGGACAGGCCATCACGAACACCTTCGAGAAGCCCGCCGGCGTCGACCTGAACGTGGGCCTCGTCTGGACAGACTATCCCGGAACTTACGGCACCGAAAAAGCGCTGGTCAACGACCTCGACCTCTACGTCATCACGCCGAACGGCTCCATTTACACCAGGAACGACCACGTCGATAACAACGAGGTCCTGCGCCTGGGCGACCAGGGCGCCGGACAGTACAAGGTCATCGTCAAAGCTAAAAACATCATGGAAGCCAGCCAGCCCTGCGCCGTGGTCTTTTCTTACGGCAAAGGCTGGAGAGTGGGCGAGCTTAGCTTGACCAAGGAACCTTTCTTCGAATGGAAGCAGACGACCTGCGACCTTGCTCTCACGAACCTCGTGGCCGACAGCTACGTCACCTACATGGCCGAGATCTTGACCGATCCGGAAAATGTTTTCAGCCTCGACAAGACCAAAGGAAAATTCGCCAAGGGCGAGACTATCAAACTTACGGCGGATCTCTCGAAGGCGACTTCCGCGCGTCCCTACTGCATCGTCAAGGTGAACGCCGAGACCGCCGGCTGCTTTGTCAGGAAGATTTCCGTGGCCAACGGTTCCGACGAGGAAGGCTACACCCTTTACAAGGAAGACTTCACCCAGGGCGGCTTCTACGATCTCGTAGGCCAGGATGCCGCGCTCTCCACCACCAAGAAGACCAAGCTCGAACCGAAGACCGTTTCCCCGGATTATTTCGACGAACTTTTGAGCGAAGACTTCGAAGGCTATGAAGTCAACGAGTCCGTCATCGGCAAGAACGGCTGGTCAGTCGGCTACGGCCGCTCCACCAACGGATACGCCATCGTCCGTTCCGAAAACATTTCGGGCGTTGTGAACAAGTATCTTCAGATCGCTTATATCAGCGATCTCTACGCCCCGCACCTGAAGGTCCAGGGCATCAAGCAGAACTGGACAGCTGACCACGCCCACGGATATTTTAAGATCTCCGCTAAGGTCAGGATGTCCGGCAACAGCAGCAAGACCATCTCGCTCTTCACTCCCGACATCGGCGAGAACACCTTCCAAAGGCACGGCGGCGGCTACATCATCTCGACAGGCGGCAAGGATGAGCTTGGCCAGACCTTCGGCTCCCAGGGCTATCTTGATCCCAACGTATGGACGGATCTGGAACTGCTCATCGAGGCTGACAGCGTAAAGGTCAACGGCGCCAACCGCCACGCTCTAAGAAGAGTCAAGTTCGCCGGCGTGACGGAGGACTGCTACGGCATTTACGGCTCGAGCGGCAACAACGACAACTTCTCGGTCCTGCGCTTCTTCCAGTGGGGCGAGGGCGACTTCTGCGTCGACGATCTCAGGGTCGAGCGCTACGTCACCGATATTCCCTATGAGAAACTTGCTATTCTGACCAACGACGGAACGGGCTCTTCCGATCCCAACTCCGACGGCCTTTTCGCCAAGATCGGCGTGCCCATGGGGCTGCAGAATAAATTCGACCTGCAATTCAACGTCAACGTGGCCATGGATGACAAGGTCTCCAGCCTCGTCTTGGGCCAGAACAGCGACAACCGTCAGTTCCAAAGCCAGTTTACCAAGGATGGCGGCGAATTTCTGCTTGAATTGACAGACCTTCTGACCGACCCGCACCTCGTCGAAGACCAGTTCCCGACCAACGAATTCATCGGCTACGGTTACAAGATCAACACAGCTCCCTCCAGGAAACTCCTTCATAGGCTCTTTGTCAACGGCAAAAACATCTCCGTGGAGAAAGAGCTGACCTCCACCGCCATCAAGCCCGGTCCCAGCGTCGACTCCATGCGAATGTACCTCGGACAGGGCAGGGGCAAGGCGCTCATAAAATCTATGGAAGCGAAACTGGTGCCCATCGAGAAAGCCTCCCTCGGCGTCATTCAGAATCCCTTCAGAATAGGGGAGCTTGAGACCGAGTGGATCCTGACCAACGCTGCTCCGGCCCAGGAGATCAGTTTCACGGCCAGCATAATTTCCGGCGACGACCTCTTTGAGGTGAGCCCCGAAAGCGGAGTCTTCACCGACATGATGCCCATTACGCTGCGCTGCAAAGAGGCGAGCGACGCTTACGGCCTCGACACCGGCTATATCAAGATCGACGCCGGCGACGCGGGCGTCTTTACAAGGAAATTCGTCAGGCCCAGAGGCAATGACAGAAAGGGCTACCTTCTGTATTCCGAGGACGTCTCCGACTGCGTAGGCCAATTTTTGGACGACGTCGACAGCTCCTGGACCCAGAAGGAAAAACTCTCCATCGCCGCTGTGTCCGAAGGCAGCACCTCTTTCATCCGCCTCGGCAGGAGTACGAGCTCGACGCTGCCCTCTGGCGACCAGGGCGCCTTCCTCTTCATCGGCGTGCCGGAAGGCCATAGCACCAACTTAAATTTCCACGTCAGATGCAAGCTGCGCTTCTCCGATGATTATTCCGGATACTTACACCTGACACAGAACGAGGACCAGCGCCAGTTCCAAGGCGCCTTCTCCGCCGTCAACAACAGCGGCCAGAAGCAAATCAAGCTTACGCTCACGGACTACACCAGGAACACCGGCCTCTTCACCAAGAACGCTCCCAGGAACGAGTGGATCGACTACGACTGCCTGCTGAACCTTCTGCCCTGCTACAAGACGCTGGAGGAGATAACTTTCTACAACATGACGAAAGTGGAAGGCTACAGGATCACCGGCACGAAAGTTCAGCCCTCCGACGCGGTGGACTTTCTTAGGCTGAACCTTACCTATAACAACTCTTATGTGGATATCAAGGATCTCAAGGTGAGCCTTGATCCTCCCGTTCCCGAACCTGCTCTCGCCGCGCTCGCGCTGCTCCTGAGCTTCTTCGCTTTCAGAAAAAACAGATGACAACAAATTAAGGCAAACAATATGAAAAAATTCGCTCTCCTAACCGTATTCATTTCCCTCTCCCTGCTTGCCGACCCCGGCAAGATAAGGCTTATCAAGGCGACCATTGATCCGAACGCCCCGACAGTCAACAGCCAGCAGGCTCCCGTCTGCTCGCTCTCGGCGGACGGCACGCGCTTCTACATCGTCCAGCCTGAAAGCAATTTCACGCCCGAAGAGCGCGAGGAAGTGAAAGCGCTAGGCATAATTTTCCGAGGCAACATCCCGCCCAACGCTTACGTCGTGGAAGCGGGTGAAAAAGAGATCGCGGCTTTGCAGCGGCGCTTTTCCATCCTTTACGCCGGCGAGTATCTGCCGGAATACAAACTGCTGTATCCGGGCGCCGACGAGGTAAGCCTCAACGCCGCCGGTGAGGAGATCTATCATCCCGTCCAGGTCGGCACCACGAGGAAGGAATACCTTCCGGCCATAAAAGAAGCGCTCGAAGAAGTCGGCGCCAAAGAGATCGAGGATCTTTTCGGCACCCTGGAACCCTGCGTGAAAGCGCTCCTGACGAATTCCCAGGCCTATGAGATCGCCAAAAGGGGAGACGTGGCCTTCCTCGAACCCTACGCGCCCGAAGAGATCTGCAACGACGTCGCGCGCTCGGAATTCCTGTGCAATGTGGACGACCTCCAGCTGGAAGGCTACACTGGCAAAGGACAGATGGTCTGCATCCAGGACACCGGCCTTGACAACGGCGACCCGGACGTCATCCACCCGGACTTCAAAGGCAAGGTTATCAAAGGCCGCGGCACCGCCGGCATCGCCAGGGAAAGAGGCACCTATGACGACTGGGCCGACGCCGGCAACCACGGCACACACGTGTGCGGCTCCGCCACCGGCAACGGCGCCGCCAGCGACGGACAGTTCCGCGGCATGGCCTGCGACGCCGATATCTTCTGCCTGTGCGCCGGTCTTAGGAGCGGCTACATCTCTTCCGGCACGGAAGAAGACCTGCAGAACACTTACAACGAAGGCGCCCGCGTCATGAATAACAGCTGGGGCAGCAACAGTGACGGCTATTACGGCAGCGGCGCGCGCCTCTACGACCAGATCATCTGGAACAACAAGGACTACACCATCTGCTTTTCTTCCGGCAACGGCAACAAGAAGATCGACCTGCCCACGCAGAGCGCCATCATGTACGATTCCGCCGCCAAGAACATCATTACGGTGGGCGGCTCCGAAAACTGGCGCCCCAAGCTGGCAACCGAGTGCGAGCCTTACGACGGCGTGCATCAGGGCATCGCTGATTTCAGCGCCAGGGGACCCTGCGAGGACGGCCGCATCAAGCCGGACATCATCGCTCCGGCGACCGGCGTCTATTCCACTTTGGCGAGCGCTGACAAAACTTCCACCAGAGCGCAGTATTACACCTACATGGGCGGAACCTCCATGGCTTCTCCCATCGCCGCCGGCTGCGCGGCCGTCGTCAGGGATTATCTGACTAACAACAGGGGAGTGGAGTCTCCTTCCGCCGCGCTGGTCAAATGCGTCATGTGCGTCGGCGCCAAGACGCTCTTCCCCGGCCAGTACTACCATTTCATGGAGATCCCCAACGAGAGGCCGAACAACGTGGAAGGACACGGGCACGTGAACGTGAAAGAGAGTTTGGAGCCCACGGACGGCAAGATGTCTTTTGTCGAAATGAGTTTTTCGGCCACCGGCAAAGCGGTGACGAACTACTTCGACAAACCGGCCGGCTGCGAGCTTATCGTAGGCCTTTGCTGGACAGACTATCCCGGAACCTGGGGCGCTGAAAAGGCCCTGGTCAACGACCTCGATCTTACCGTCATCGATACAGACGGAGTAGAACACACTTTGAACGACCACGTGAACAACATTGAAGTCTTGAGGCTCGGCAGTTGTTCCGCCGGGCGCTACGGCGTGATCGTCAAAGCAAACAACATCATGGAAGGCGTTCAGCCCTGCGCCGTGGTCTTCAGTTATGGCAAAGGCTGGAAGGTCGGTTCCCTCGCCTTCACGGATGAACCTTATTTTCCGCTGAAAGAAACGAGTTGCACGCTTAGCCTGACGAATACCGTGCCGAACAGCTACATCGGCTACAGGGCCGAGATAATCGACGATCCGGAGAACATTTTCACGCTCTCGAAAGCGGAAGGAAAATTCTACGCTTCCGAAACGCTCACCCTGACCGCCGACATTTCCAAGTCCAATTCAACGAGGCCTTACTGCATCGTCAAAATTAACGCCCAGGCCGCCGGCTGCCTCGTGAGGAAGATATCTCTTGCCAACGGCTCCGACGAGGAAGGCTATACGCTCTACAAGGAGGACTTCACGCAAGGGACCATAAAGGACGTTCTGGAGCAGGACGCGGCTCTCTCCGCCACGCCCGAAGTGTCTTTCAGGCTGAAGACCGTTTCGCCCGATTATTTTGACCTTGTCAAGAGCGAGGATTTCGAAAGCTACGATTTGAACGAATCCATAATCGGCAAAGGCGGTTGGACCGTCGGCTACGGCCCCTCCACCAACGGCAGCTCTATAGTGCGCGCCGAAATAAAAGACGGTTCGACCAACAAGTATCTTGAGGTCAGGTACCTCACCGGCAATTACGCTCCGCACCTGAAGATCCAGGGCATCAAGAGCAAATGGACGGAAGCACACGCCCACGGATACTTCTTAGTCACAGCCAGGGTGAAGATGTCGGGCAGGGGAGACAAGACCTTCTCCTTCTTCACGCCGGACATCGCGGAAGGCGTCTTTAAACGCAAGGGCACAGGGTTCATTTTCGATTCCGACGGCAAGGACGAGGAGGGCAACAAGTTCAGGTCCCAAGGCTATCTCCCGGATGGCGAATGGACGGATCTGGAAATGCTCATCGAAGCGGACGCCGTGAAAGTAAACGGCGCGAACCGCCACGTCTTAAGAAGACTTAAATACGGCGGCGTCGAGGAGGACTGCTACGGCGTATTCAGCAAAGGCAGCGTCGATGACTACTTCTCGGTGCTGCGCTTCTTCCAGTGGGGCGAAGGCGAATTCTGCGTGGACGACATAAAAGTCGAGCGCTATGTCACGGAGAACCCCATTGAAAAGCTGGCGTCGCTTTCCAACATCGAGACGTCCCCCCACTCCGATCCTGATTCGGACGGGCTTTTCGCGAGGATAAGGATGCCTGGCGGCCTGCAGGACAAATTTGACCTGCAGTTCAACGTTGATTTCCTGCTCGACAATAAAGTCTCGAAATTCGTGCTGGGCCAGGACAGCGCTGACCGCCAGTTCCAGAGCGAATTCGTGAACGAGGGCGGCGATTTCAAACTCGAACTGACAGACTACAGGGAGAATCCGCATCTTATTACGACAGAGTTCGCCACCAACGCTTTCATAAGCTACGGTTACAAGGTCAACACCGCGCCGGGCAATAAGATCCTGCGCAGGCTCTTTATCGACGGAGACAAAATGTCCGTGGAAGGAGCGCTGACCGGCTCCCAGATCAAGCCCAGCTCTGCTGTTGATTCCGTGAGACTGTATCTTCCCAAGGGGCTTGGCGAGGCGCTGATCAAGAGTTTGGAAGTCAAACTGCTGCCCCTTGAGAAGGCCTCGCTAGGCGTCGTGCCCAGGCCTTTCAGGATAGGCGAGCTGGAGACCGAATGGGTGCTTACCAATGCGGCTCCCTCCGAAACCATCAACTATACCGCCAGCATAATTTCCGGTTCCGACAAATTCGAAATCGTGCCCGACAGCGCCTCCTTCACGGACAGGGCCTCCCTCTTTATCCGCTGCAAGGATGAGTCGACCGTCTTCGGCAAAGATCTGGGCATCGTCATGATCGACGCCGGCGAAGCCGGAACGATCACTAAGAAATTTATCCGGCCCAGAGGCAACGATAACAACGGCTACCTCCTCTATTCCGACGATTTCAAGAACAGCGATGGCGATGAGCTCGACGTGACGGACAGCTCCTGGAGCCAGAATGAACAGCTTTCCGTCAAGGTCGAGAACGACGGCAGCAGCTCTTTCCTCCGTTTCACCAGGGAAAAGGCTCCCACTCTGCCAAGCCAGGATCAGGGCGCTTTCATCTTCATCGGCGCTCCGGAAGGGCACAGCACCAATTTGAATTTCCATGTGAAGTGCAAGCTGCGTTTCCCGGAGGAATACAACGGCTACTTCTACCTGACTCAAAACGAGGACCAGCGCCAGTTCCAGAGCGCCTTCTCCTCCGTTTCCTCGAGTGGGCAGAAGATGATCAAGCTGGCGCTTACAGACTACACGAGGAACACCGGCCTCTTCACCAGGAATGCTCCCAAGGGCGGCTGGATCGCCTACGAGTTCGAACTGAACGCGTTGCCAAGCTACAAGAGGCTCGAGGAGATAACATTCTACGATACGACTAAGGTGGAAGGCTACAAGATCGGCGGAACGAAGGTCGCCGCTTCCGACCAGGTGGATTACCTCCGCCTTAACCTTACGGGCACCGGCGCCTATGTCGACATGAAAGACTTGGTGGTGACGCTCGAAAACCCCGTGCCCGAGCCGGCCTTGCTTGCTCTGATCGCGGCCTTCGCGCTGCTCTTCATAAAAAAGGTAAACTGATTTGGCCAAAGTCCTTGAACTGAAAAGCCTCACCTTTGTGAGGCACGCCTACGCCGTGAGCGCTGCCGATTTCTTCGGCAGCGATCACGACAGGCCGCTCACGGCTAAAGGCGTGCAGGCGGCCAAAGAGCTCGCCGCCGAGCTTGCAAAGACGGTCCCTCCGCCCGACGTTGTTTTGGTCAGTGACGCCGTAAGGGCCCTGGAAACGCTGAAACATCTGAAAGACCTGATTGGCGAAGAGACGATGATCAAGGAGATCAAAGAGCTTTACGACTGCTCGGCCGGGCAGCTTTACAACATCATAATAGAGAATCAGAAAGCGGGCGGCCACATGCTTATAGTGGGCCACAATCCGGCCGTTTCCCAGCTTTATTCTATGCTTTCGGGGGAATATACCGCGCTTGCCCCCGCCCAGTCCCGCACCCTCATATTGGAAGAAGCCTAGAAGCGTCCGTTTTTGCTATAATAACTTAATTAACTTAAGTTTATAGCAATTTATGGCGAAACTTCTGAAAATTTTCCTTTTGCTTTTCATGGCGCTCGCACTTTGCTCCTGCAGCAAGAACAGAGCCGTGGCGGCGCGGCTTGTCGAGGAGTCCCAGGTCTTGAGGGACGAGGGCGACAAGGATCAGGCTAAGGAAAAACTGCTCCAGGCCAGCTATCTCGCGCCGAACCTTCCCGAAGTTTACCTTGAGCTCGGCATCCTCATGGACGAGTATTACCGCGACACCAAGGAAGCCATCCCGTATTACGAGAAATTCCTCAAGCTCTCCGACAATCCCGAAATGAGGGCGAAAGTCGAGGCCTGGCTCGATGACGCGAAGAAGGGGATGGCGCTGCCTTTCGAACAGGTGAATGAACTGAGCCCGGAGGCCAAAGAGCTCCTCGACAAGAGGACCGAACAGTTCGAGACTCTGCGCCGTCAATTGATAGACCGCTATGAAAGCGAGATCGCCAAATTAAGGGAGGGCGTCTCCACCGTCATCGTTACGGTCGCGGAAACGGAAGTGGAAGTGAAGGAAACTCCCACCGCGCCTGCTGAAGTTGAAGTTAAGCCTGAAACAAAAACGGAAGTCGCCGCGGTCGAAAATAAGGTCGAGGAGCAAAAGCCCTCCAAAGCCGATCTGAAGAAGCTGGAAGAGGAGAAGAAGAAGGAAGCCGCCCGCCTTGCCAAAGAGAAGAAGGAAAGGGAAGAGAAGATCGACGCTTTCGTGAAGAACATCGTCAAGGCCGGCTCGGACGCCGCGGAGACGACCGTCATCACCGCCAAAGAACTGCCGAAAGTCCCGGAATCCCAGGCGAAGATAGAGCTTGAACTGACGGAAGAGGAAAAAGAACCTGAGCAGCCAGCGGCCGAAACAGTCGCCAGATCTGAAGAGCCGGCGGCCCCAGAGCCTCCCAAGGAAAAAGAGCCCAGGATCCATGTTGTCGGCCAGGGCGACAATCTTGGCAACATTTCTAGAAAGTATTACGGCGAATTCAAACGCTGGAAAGACATAGCCGAAGCTAACAAAGAGATCCTGCCCGATCCCAACAAACTCAAGATCGGCATGAAACTGGTGATCCCCGAATAATGTCGATCTTCTGGCACAGCGTTGAAACGGTATTGGTCCTGTTCCTTATGGGAGCGGCCGGATACTGGCTTGCCAAAAAGGGGATACTTGATTCCGAAACAAGGCACAAGCTCAGCCAGGCGCTGATGACGATCTTTCTGCCGGCGCTGGTCATAGCGCAGCTCTTGCCGGCCGCCTCGCAGAGCGACTGGAAGGCGCTTTGGGTCCTGCCGCTCCTGGGCTTTCTGAACATCGCTTTCGGACTGATCCTGGGCGCGGCCGCGGCTTTCCTTGGGAAAAAGAGGGGAGAGCTTCTGCCCTCCATGGCCGCCATGGCTTTCACCAATACGGGCTACGTGCCCATGAGCCTGCTTCTGGCGCTGGCCCTGACGCATCCTTTCGCTACCCCGGAAGGGAACATTGGCAAGGCGGGCTGCGCCTACGTCGCGCTGTACCTCGTAGTTTTCTCGCCGCTGCTGTGGCTCATCGGCTACAACCTTATCGCTTTTGGCGCGGGCGGTATGAAGTGGAAGAAGTGCCTGACGCCTCCCGGGATCACCGCTCTCGCGACGCTTTTCGTGGCCTTCACGCCGCTTAGCAAACTTTTCCTCGGCCCCTCGGCGCCTCTGAGTTTTGCCTTTTCCGCCGCCAGCCTTCTCTGCGACGCCGTCTGTCCTTTGGCGATCGTGCTTTTGGGCGCCAGCCTTGGCGCCGTGGAGAACCGCGAAAAGATCGAGCTCCCTTATCTTCTCTCCTTCGCGTTCCTGAAATATCTTGCCGCCCCGGCTTTCGCCCTGCTCTGCCTTTTCGTCATCAGGAAGGCGGGGATCGCGGTCACGCCTTTGATGGCGCTCGTCATCATATTGGAGGGCTGCATGCCTCCCGGACTTAATCTCATTATCATCTGCCAGAACGAAAAAAAGCACGTGCCTTTCATGACCTCGCTTCTTTTCATGAGTTATCTGATCTTCGTTCCTTTCCTGGTCCTCTGGCTTTTCCTAGCATTTAACATAACTAAAACCATATAGACCCTTATGAAAAAACTGCTCATCTTGTTTTCCGTCAACGCCGCCATCCTCATGGCGGATCCCGGTCCCATCCATCTTCTCAAGGCGACCATCGATCCCTCGCAGCCCAGCGTTTCCGCGATTAGTGAAAACGTTCCCGAGACGGTCGACGGCACGGCTCTCTACCTCGCCGCGCCTATGACGAACTTCACGCCCGAAGAATTGGTAGAACTGCCGAGCCTCGGCGTGCGTGTGGACGGCTTTGTCTTCCCGAACGCTTACATCATCGAAGTGAAGAAAGCGAAGCTTAACGACCTGAAGGCGCGCTTTAAGTTCTCTTACCTTGCGCCGTATCTGCCGGAATACAAGCTGACCTTCCCCGACAGCGTGGCAGCTGAGGGCGAAGAGAAGCCCTTCCAGGTCTTGATCGGCGCACTGAAGGCTGATTACAGGGAAAAGATCGTCGAGAAACTGGAAGCGTTTGTAATTTACGATCACGAACTGACGACGGGCAATTTCGAACCGGGCGTCATCGCTTACGTAACAAATGGCCAGGCCAAGGAATTGGCGGAGATGCCGGAAGTCCGTTTCATCGAGGAATACGAGATCCCTATGCCGGAATGCAACGACGTCAGGTCGGAACCGATGGCCAACGTGGATTATCTCCATCTGGAAGGCTACCGCGGCGAAGGTCAGATGATCTGCATCCAGGACACCGGGCTTGACAACGGCAGGATCCCCGACATGAACCCGGACTATATGAGCAATGACAGGCTGATCATCGGCCGCTGCACAACCTCCGTCGCCAACCAGAGGGGCACTTACGACGACTGGAGCGACGCCGGCAGCCACGGCAGCCACGTGACCGGCTGCGCCCTTGGCAACGGCAAGATGAGCGACGGGCTCTACCGCGGCATGGCGCCTTTGGCGAGCCTTTACGTGCTCTGCGCCGGCTCCAGCGGCGGCGGCATCCTGTCCGGCAACGACGAGGACTACGAGATCATGTACGAAGCCGGCGCCCGCATCATGAACTGCAGCTTCGGCAGCGGCCGCGGCGGACGCTACTATTCCAGCGCGCGCAACGACGACAGGCTGATGTGGGAGCACGACGACTTTTTGATCTGTCATTCCGCCGGCAACTACAACGACTGCCCGGAAAATCCGACTTCCCAGCTCAACGACCAGTCGGCCGCCAAGAGCACCATCGTCGTCGGCGCCTCTGAAAAGAAAGGCTATTACGACGGCGTGCACCAGGGATTGGCGGGCTACTCCAGCCGCGGCCCCTGCGCCGACGGCCGCATGAAACCCGACGTGGTCATTCCCGGCTCCGGCATCATGGCCGCCGGCTACGGCGGACAGCAGACCGCGGAAAGAGACCAGTATTATTACGGCGCCGGCGGCACCTCCATGAGCTCGCCCCTGACGGCCGGCTGCTGCGCCATCATCAGAGAATACCTTGAAAAAGACAGGGGCGTCGAGAAGCCGCACGGCTCTTTGACCAAAGCGATCCTGATCGCCGGCTGCCGCACGCTCTACCCCGGCCAGTATCCCGATTTCGACGAAGTGGCGAATTTCAGGCCCAACTACATGGAAGGCCACGGACACGTCAATTTAAGGGAAAGCTTAATTCCCGAAAACGGCAAGATGGATTTCTTCGAATGCTCGCTGAGAAGAAACGGCGACGCCGCTACCAATGTTTTTGAAAAACCGGCCGACTGCGACTTGACGGTCGCCCTGGCCTGGAGCGACTATCCCGGAACCAGCGGCGCCGAGAAGGCCATCGTCAACGACCTTGATCTTTACGTCGTTTCGCCGAACGGCACCGTTTACAACCGCGACAATCACCTGGACACCACCGAAATACTGCATCTCGGAAATAGCGAAGCCGGCTCCTACAAAGTGATCGTCAAGGCCACCACCTTGATGAACGGGCCGCAGATCGCCAGCGTCGCCTTCACCTACGGCACGAGCCAAAGGAACCCAGAGCTCGCGCTCGCGAATGAACCGCAGTTCGAGATGGGCAAGACCAGCTGCGAGATAGTTCTCACCAACCTGCAGGAGAACTGCAAGCTGGAGTTCACGGCCTCCTTCAACAAAAATTTCGAGAAAGTCTTCTCCTTCAGCGAGACTTCCGGCAGCTTCGAGAAGACGAAGACCATAGTGCTGACGGCCGACCTCAGCAAGGCTACCAGCTCGTATCCCGTCTGCGAATTCATGATCAACGGCGGCCAGGGCGGCTCGGTCGTGAGAACGATCGGCGTGCCGGTCGGGGGAGAAGAAGGATACACGCTCTTCAATTCCCGCTTCCAGAGCGACGACACTGGTTCTACCGTTGAGGAGGACGTCGCGTTGCGCGAACAGGGCGGCACGGAGGAAAGCATCACTTTCGTAGATCCGATCTACCTCGACACGGTCTTCCAGGAAGACTTCGAGACCTACGAAGCGGACGTTTCCGTGATCGGGAAGCACGGCTGGACGCTGGCCGCCGGCATTTCCACCAACGGCACCACCATGGCCAGGTACCAGGGCGGCAATAAGTATCTCGAGATATCCCGCATCAACGCCATCTACTGCCCGCATTACAAGATCAGCGGATTGGATCCCAAGTGGAGCGAGGCGTACACTCACAGCTACCTGAAGTTTAGCTTCAAGGCCAAAGTCTGGGGCACCGCTGACAAATCCTTCTCGCTTTGGACTCCCACGGTCGGTGAACTCTTCTTCACCAAGTACGGACGCAAATACGTCATCCGTTCCGGTTCTACGGAAGGCAGCCATCCTCAGTACCGCTCGAAGACGAGGCTCGTCGAGGACGAGT
Organism: bacterium; assembly: GCA_017539325.1. Taxonomy (GTDB): domain Bacteria; phylum Auribacterota; class UBA3054; order UBA3054; family UBA3054; genus UBA3054. Next base: position 13,657 of record JAFYHD010000170.1, read on the forward strand.
GGACGGATGTTGAGCTTTGGGTGGAAGTCGACAACGACATGACCAAG
>JAFYHD010000171.1 GCA_017539325.1 bacterium
CTTCATGCCGAAGTGGCGCTTGAGATAATAAGTGCTCCAGCCGGCGTGGATCTTGACGACCGTGCGGCCTTTCTTCCTGGTGACGTGCTCCCTGGATTCGATCTCGTAATAGTCCCTGAAATCGGCCGGCAGAACTTCCTTCATGCTGGCGTAATGCGCGACATTCACGACGATGTTGCCGACTTTCTGATACTGGCCGTAATTTTTCTTTATGCAGATGCGGTGGATCTTGCGGAGACGTTTCCTTTCTTCATCCGTAAGAGGAGCTCTCGGCGCACCGTGGAAATTGGAGCGGCGGCAGTACATGACGTACATTCTCAGGCGTTCCCTCAGCGGCCACAGTTCCCAGAAGAGATAGCGGTTGAGGAATGCAAGGTCATAGGCATGATATCGTTTGAAGGCCCACGGGAAGCGTCTCAGCATCGAAAGCATGAAATCATTCATGCAATAGGCCTTTTCGACGTCAATCAGCGTAACTCCCCACTCGAGATTGTTGGGATCGAAGAAAATGTGCTTGCCGAAGAGCTGCAGTTTGAATACGCCGTGCCTATGAGCTCTGCGCAAAGTTCCGGCCAGGCACTTGGAAAGCGTACGAACCGTATTGAACCGCTCCTCGTCGCTGAGGAAGGGCGCGACATAAGTCTGCCAGTGGTCGAGCGGCATCTGGGAATCGAGATTGGCGGTCATAAGGTAACCGCACCAGTAGCCCTTCCACTGAGCTTCGCAATAGGCCAGGATCTTGGGGACCTTCAATCCCCTTCTGCTCATGCGGCACATGTTGATGTACTCTCTCCTGAGCTCCTTCATGCCTTTTCCGTAGGCGCGCTTCAGATAGACTTTGCCGCTGGGGCAGATCGAACGGAAGCCGGCTTCCATCTGCAAAGAGTCGATCCTTCTGATGTTGCCGCGCTTTTCGTGCACGCGCATGACCATCACTTCCGGTACTTCCTGTCCTGCCTCGCGCTTCTTTTGGACCTCCTCAAAGGTCATGACGTGCGTGAAGGTCTTATATCCGTTCCTGATGAGATAAGCCCTGGCGCCAGGCGAGAAATAACGGTACATGACCTCCGGCACGAAGCCCCTGCCCATAAGGTAATGGACGAAGAACTGGTGTATGGTCTGGAGGAGGAATATGACCGCGAAGATCAGAAGCCATATCTTGCAGAAATAGCTTATCAGAGCCGTCATCTTCGTCTGGAACTCAAGTTTCAGGGCGTTTTCGCAAATGACCAGGGGAAGATCGTTGGTGCCGTGGAATTCGCTCAATCGCAGCGCCGACTCCGCCTTCTTCTCCTTGCCGCCGTCGATCCTGATGACAGCCCAAAAACCGTTGGATCTCGGCAGGAGATAATTGTGCAGCAGATTGGTAAGGCCCAGTTCCCGCCAGCGGTTGAACTGCTCCCCTACCGTCAGAGGCGGCTTCAGCGTAAAGCCGTTCTGCTCGAAACGTCCCTCGCTGTTGCGGAACAGCCTGCGGTCGAGGCCCTGGGAAGCGGCTTCGTTCCTGAGCGCCGCGGAATAGAGATCCTCGTCGGCGGCTTCCCTTAACCTTTCGTAGCGTCCTGTGCAGTTGTCTGGGTCGACTGCCAGGAAATAGAGGTCGCGGTAATCCGCGATTATCCCCTCTTCCTTGGCCCTGTCCAAAATTTCGTTCTTTTCCTGCCACCATTCCCAGGCCGCTTCTTCGGAGCTGACCGCCTCGATCCAGAAGAATTCGTGCCGCGGACGTTTCAGGGCGTTGGTGGGGGCGTTGATGAAAGCGCCCTGTTCGAATTCAATGTTGCTTCCGTCGACGTAGCGGCGCTTCATGGTGCTGGAGCAGGGAGAAAGCAAAACTCTCTTCACGGCTTTGAGGTAGGCTTCCCTCGCCTCTTTGCCGAAGCTCTTCAACTGATCGCTGAATTCCTCGTTGGTCTGGTAAACGTAAGAGCGACCCTGGGTGAAGAATTCTTTCAGTTCGTTGGGATTTTCCGGTTTGCGCCAAGCGTGAAGCTCAGGCATCAGCGCTTGGTAAGCCCTGTAGTTGTCCGCCATTTTGAAATAGCGGAGTTTTTTAGCGAGATGGCGTTCGGAGCGGTTCAGCTGATTGTAGTAGTAGCCGAGCAGCAGGAGGATCGTAAGTCCCGGGACGAGCCAGAAGAGGTAAATGAGACGACTACGCATAACTTACTTTCCTACGCAAAACTCCCCGAAGATTATGTCGAGTATCTCATTCGGCGTCTTCCGGCCGGTGACTTCCCAAACGGAAGCCAGCGCCAGCTCCAATTCCTTCGCGCACAGTTCCAGATATTCTCCGGAAGCAAAACCTGATTCCGCGGCTTCCAAGCTTTTCAGCGCGTTTTTCAAAAGCTCGCAATGTCTTGCCTTCAGAAGGATAACGTTCTCCCCGCCGTCCATAACTTTTTCCGCGGTCGTCTTCAAAAACTCCCTGACAGCGTCGAGCCCTTCTCCGCTGACCGCGGAGGAAAGCGTTGTTCCGGAAGCGTCCCTGTTTTCCATCAGGTCGCTTTTTGTCCTGAGCACGAGGACAGGTTTCACGGCCTGCCACTTCTTGATCTCTTTCTCTTCCGAAGCGCTTAATTTCTTGGTGCCGTCGACAGTCCAGATCACGGCGTCAGCTTTGTCGAGAGTTTCTAGGGCGCGCGCCACTCCCAGCGATTCGACCGTGCCTCTTGTCTTTCTTAAGCCGGCGGTGTCGAGGAGCGTGATGTTCAAGCCGGAAACTTCCAGTTCCGCGCTCAGGGTGTCCCTGGTCGTTCCGGCCACGTTCGTGACAAGGGCGCGCTCTTCATTTATGAGCGCGTTGAAAAGGCTGGATTTCCCGGCGTTCGGTTTCCCAGCGATGGCGACTATCAAGCCGTCGCGGATCTTCGCGGAGACTTCCGCGTTCTTTAGGATATTGCTTATTTCTTCCCTGGCTTCCGAAACGGCTTTTTTCCAACTGGATGTGTCTTCAGCCACGTCGTCGGAAAATTCTATGGCGCCCTGAATATGAGCGAAAACGCGGCTTAATTTTTCGGAAACGGGATCGAGCTTGGCCTTAAGGTCGCCTCTCTGCAGCCTCCAGGCCGCGCTGAGGTGCTTTTCGCCGGACGCCCTGATCAGTTCGTCGACGCCTTCGCACTGCGTAAGGTCCATCTTCCCGTTGAGGAAAGCCCTTCTGGTAAACTCTCCCGGAGGCGCGGCCACAGCGCCGGAGCAAAGGGCGGAAGCGAGCAGTTTCTCAAGTATCGCGGGATTGCCGTGGCAGAAGATCTCGGCGTAGTCCTCGCCGGTATAGCTCTTGGGGGCGCGGGCGAAAAAGGCCAGCCCGCTGTCTATGGCTTCACCGGAAGCGTTCAGAAGGTCCCCGAAGCGCAGCCTGAAATTCCCCATAGTTTTCGCTTTCCTGCCGCTTCTGGAAGCAAAGAGCCTGTCCATGACGCTTTCCGTCATAGGTCCGCTCAAGCGGAGGACGCCGATGGCGCCTCTGCCCCGGGCGGTCGCGATCGCCGCTATGGTATCAAAGGCTGCCTGCATTAAGGGAGATTAGTCTTTTTTGTATTGGAGATAAGTGGTCTGACCCATCGTCAGAAGCTGGTTGACGAACCAGTAAAGCACAAGTCCGCTCGGCATGTTGTAGAAAAGCACCGTGAAGATGATGGGCATGAAGTACATCATCTTCTGCTGGCTCGCGTCGCCCATCTTCGGAGTGAGAAGCTGCTGCGCCACCATACCGAGACCCATAGCGATAGCCAGAGGATGAATGGGGAAACCGAAGATCGCGCCGACTTTGTCGGGCAGAGAAAGGTCCGCGATCCAAAGGAAGGGCGTCTTGTGCAGCTCGATGGCGTTCGACAAAGCCTGATAGAGGGCGACGAAGATCGGCAGCTGGATCAACATAGGAAGACATCCGCCCATCGGGTTGTAGCCGTATTTGCGGTACAGAAGCATCATCTCTTCCTGCTGCTTCTTGGGATCGTCCTTGTATTTTTCCTGGATGGCCTTGATCTCGGGCTGCAGCTTCTGCATCTTCTTCATGGCCATCGTGCTCTTGGTGGTCAGAGGCCACAATAAGAGCTTGATGATGACGGTCAGGATGATGATGGAGATGCCGTAGCTGCCGACATAGCGGTAAGTGAGCTTGAGGCCGTACTGCATCAGCCAGGTGGCGATGACGGAATACCAGCCGAGGTCGATGATCTTCACGTAATTGCTGCCGCAGACCATCTCCTTGTCAAGGGCTTTCAATCTTTCGTACTGCTTAGGTCCGGTGTACAGCGTCCCCTGCCACTGGAAAGATTCCCCGGGCTTGAGTTCCGGGACCTGGTAGGTCAGTATGGCGGAAAGCCACCCGGCCTTCTTGTCGCTGCGGAAACCGGTCTCGAGCTTTGAGGCCTGGTGCTTGGAGCTGAGAGCGTGCACGAAGTAACGGTTGCCGATGGACGCCCAGATGATGGCGCCGCCAAGGGTCTTGCTCTCTTTGCCGGGGTTGAAGCGCTTGATCTTCTCCTTGCCGTCCTCGTTGAGGTAGCTGACGGTCAGGCTCCTGACGGGCGGGCGCTCCTTGACTTCGTTGAGTTTGTCTATGGTTCCCAGCCAGAGCTTGAGGTCTCTGGCGGGAACAACGCTTTCGCCGGCGTTGCGAAGCGTTATGGAAACTTCGGTGAGATAATTGCTGACGGAAAGAGTGTAGGCTTTCGCCACTTCCACGCCGTCATTAAATTTGCCGGAAAAGGAAAGCGTCCTTTCAAAAGCGGCGTCGCCCTGGGAAAAAGAAAGCGCTCCGCCGGGAAGTTCGCCGTAGCTGTAGATCCTAAGCGGCAGTTCGTATTCCGCGGATTCCTTGCTGACAGTGTCGTAAGTTTCTTTTATGACTTTGTCGCTGGTGGGAAAAAGCTCTACTCCACTGATGTCACCCAGCTGCTGGTCGAAGCTGATCTTAAGAAGGTTGTTTGAAACTGAGCTTACGGATTCTCCCGTGTAGCCTTCGATCGTCGAAAGGGCGGAAAATGAGCCGCTGCCCGGCGCCGCCATGCTCTGAGTGGTCTGAGTTTTGGGCGCCTCACTTTTAGCGGCTTCCTTTTTGTTCTTCATCTGCGTGAAGAAGAGCAAAAATACCACAGCCAATAAAGCCACGCCTATAAGTTTGTCTCTATCCATAAAAAAATCAGCTCAATATAAATGTTTTTAAGGTACCGGGTCGTAACCGCCGGGATTGAAAGGATTGCAGCGCAGTATGCGCCAGACACTCAGGCCAAATCCTTTTATCAGTCCGTGTTTTCTCAAGGCTTCCAGGGCGTACTGCGAACAGGTCGGCGTAAAGCGGCAACAGCGCGGCAAAAGCGGCGAAATGCAGGCTCGGTAAAACTTCACCAGGGCTATCATAAGCTTTGCTCCCAAACTCGGAGGAGGCAGCTCTTCCGCTTTGGAAACGACGCCCGCGGAAACGCACACCTTCCGCCATTCCTTGACCAGCTCTTCCCAGGGAAGCTCGATAAGGCCTTTCTTGGCCACCACGACGCCCCTGAAGGGAGCGTAGCTTTCCTGAGCGAGCCTTACTACTTCCCTCAGGCGCCTTTTGACGCGGTTGCGCATAAAAGCCTTCGGGTAGTCCCTTTTGCGGGCCACCACGGCGATCTGCCAAGATTCGCAGCCTTCCGTATCGTAAGCCAGGTACAGGTGTCTGCCCCTTGCGATCTTCCCGCCTTTAAAGATCAAATCAAAAGCCTTCTGGCCCTTGAGTTTCCTTTCCCTAGGAAAAGAAAACGACGGTTTTGCTACCGTCGTTTCGTACTTTTTTCCGCTTTTCAAGCCTTTAGGCGGACAGACGGACGCGGCCGTGGGCTCTGCGTCTGGCAATTACGGCGCGGCCACCGCGGGTGCTCATGCGCGCGCGGAAACCATGGGTCCTTTTGTGACGCAGCGTATGGGGCTGGAACGTTCTTTTCATTTTTATCCTCCTTTAAAAGTTAATTTCAAAATGATTAGTATGAGGATTATACTAAAACGCCCCCTGAATTGCAAATAGCCCCCCTAATAAAAAAGCCCCGGCCGCAGCCGGGGCTTTTTTCATAAGACCAAAAGGACTTAGCGCTGCTTTCTCAGGAAGGCCAGGCCAACCAGTGCCAGGAGGCCTAGGAAGGCCGGTTCCGGAGCGGCGTATTCGACCTTCAGGTAATCGACTTTGGCGTAGCGGCCGTTGAAGCCCGGCCAGCCCTGGACCTGCACGCCCACGGAATCGGGGACGGCGGGCATGGTGGTGTCGAAGTAGTAGCTCCAGTTGAGGCCCTGTCTCTTGCTGGCGTCCTTGTCGTTGACAAGCCAGACGGTTTCAAGCGAAGCGTCGCCGTTTTCGTCGAAGCCGACGGTCATGCAAGTGGTGACCCAGTCGTTATAGGGGCCGTTCTCCATACCGTCGTAGCGGGGGCTGGCGTCGTCGCTGCCCCAGGTGGCGAACCAGCGGTTGGCGGAGTGGAAGCCGTAGGTGGCCACGGGATCGGCGCCATTCATCATTTTGGTCCAGCAGCCGTTGTCCGGGCAGAAATAGCGGGCCGTGAAGCGCAGCTTGCCGCCGAAGACGGGCTTGATCTCCTCGGGCAGGACGTATTTGATGCCGTCCTTGGGATAGCCGGTTTCGGGGGTGCCGAGCCAAATGTAGGCGTAGTTGCCGTCGCCGTCGTTCTTAATTTCATCGCTGAAGGTGGGCGCGCTGCCGATCCTTTCGTAGACGTCCGTCTGAGCCGTCAGGGATTCGCCCACAGTGTAGCTTGAGAAGTCATCCACGAAGACGGTCGCCCAAGGCAGATCGGGCTTGATGTAGACGAACTTTATGTCGTCAAGATAGGCGCCCTGCCTGTTGGTGTCGTAGCCGTTGCCGACCGCCGTGAATTCCGCGTAGGCAGGAACGGCGTTGCCGAACTCGAAAAGCTGGCAGACTTTTTCGCCGCTGAAATGGAAGCCGGCGTTGTCCGTGATGTCGTAATTAAGCAGCGTGCCGGTCTCGCAGTCCACCATCAACATGAAGTCGCACCAAGTGTTGTACTGGACCGCGTCGGCCGTGGCATACTGGATCTTGTCGGAGCTGCCGGCCGGCCAGCGGGGATCGTCCTTGTTGGCGGCGCTGTTGTTGACGGCTTCCCTTCGGTTGTCGGTGTAGCAGTAGGTCCTGTAGTCGGAGGAATGGAAAGAAAAGCGCATCATGGGCTTGTCTTCCGCCGTGGCCAGCCTCACTTCGCAATAGCCGTTGCCGTTCGGAATGTTGACTTTGCCGATGATGATGATGACGCCGCCTAAGCCGCCCTCGTAATCAACGTCGCCCCAAGTCAGCGGAACTCTCACGCCGCGGTCGCGGCCGGGTTTAGTGACGCCTGCGGGCTCTTTGATCTTCTGGACGTGCAGGACCTTGGATCCGTCCATATCGACGATCTCGACTTCGCCGGGAACAGGAGCCTCAATGGAGGGGCCCACCGTGGACTGCATCATTTCGGTGTTGCCTTGTCCGAGCCAGTCGCCGGTATTGTAGGATTCGAAGTTGTCCTCGAAAAGGACCTGGGAGGTGGCGAAAGCCGCGGTGGCGCAGCAAAGGACCGCCATAAGAGTTAAAGCTTTTTTCATACGAACAGTTGGGTTGGAAATTAAAGGTTCAAAAACACACCTTCAATATTGTAGCAAATAATTATTTTAAATTGCAACTTATCCCCGCTTTCTCAGCAGAGCCAGACCGGCGAGCGTCAGCAAACTCAAGCCAAACGGTTCCGGGACCTGCACTTCGTACTTAACGTCCTTAAGGAGCAGGAAGCGCGGCTCTCCGGTCTCATTGGGCTTGGCCTCCAGCTGGATGCCCGCCAAATTGGGATAATCTATGGTCACGTCGGGATAGTACTTGTCGAAGCCCATGCCGTTGTCATAGTGGTCCACCACCAGCATGTGGTTGGCCACGCCGTAAATGTGGGTCTTCCCGTCCTCGTCGTTGAAGAGTTCCACGACGAACTTCTTCCAGGCGTTGTGATCCCCCAGCGTCATGCAGTCGTACTTGGAGCCGTTGACGTAGAGGTAATAGCGGTGGGAATAAGTCTCTTCGGCTTTACTCCTTCCGAAGTACACCGTCTGCCTACTGTCCTCATTGAGAACTGAGAAGCCTATGCCGCCGTCCTTGTAGTAGGCATTCAGGCTCAATCTCAACTTGGCGTACGGGTAATCGAACATGTCCCTCGGAACGGAGACCGCGATGCCGCACTTGGGCGTCGCTTCCGTGTCGTTGTTGACGGCGAAGTAGACCGCGTTGCTCTCGAATCCAACGCCATCATAATAGTCGATGATGGTCGCTTCCAGATTAGGAGCGTTGTCCCCCACCTGGATGAATTCCGGATTGACATTGAAAAGCGACTGCCCGGGAGTGTACTGGGAGAAATCGTCCTCAAAGAACGTTTCCCAATATTCCTCTTCGTCGTCCACGACGTAAGAGACTTTCAATTTAGAGAAATAGGAGGCTTCCCTGGCTTCGTTATTCTTCGCCCAGGAAGTGAAGCAGATGTAAGTGGGCCTGTAGCCCTGGTAGGTCAGGGCGTTGCAGCGGCCTCTGTAGATGTCGAAATAGCTCTGGTCGTCGGACCAGACCGTGAAGTAAGCCAGGTCGCAGACGGAGAGGTCGAAGCATATCTCGAAGTTGTACCAGTTGCCGTCCGCGGGGATGCCCTTGAATTTCGCCAGGTTCCAGCCCAAATCGCCGCTTGAGACATAGAAGCGCTCGTCGCCTTTGTTGACGGCGTCGCTGACTATTTCGCCCAGGTTGTAGCCATAGTGCGCGAGGTAAGCCCGGTTCTTGTTGTCGGGTCCGCCGTTCAGGCCGAAGCGCGCCATGCAGGCGCCGTTGACGTTGGCGATCCTCAGTTCCGTGAAGGGAGCGGCCTTGACGCGGCCCTCGATCTTCAAAAAGCCCTTGGAGGGGTCGTATTCCGTCTCTTCGCCCCAAATCAGTTTCGTCCTGGCGCCGCGGCAGCCCTTGCTCTCCTCGTCGAGGTCCCTGCGGCAAACTTTCAGATACTTGCTGCCGGTCTCGGAATCCTCCACGATCGCGATCTCATCAGCGAAGGGACCGTCGCCGGTACTGGGCGCGCAGTTCCCGGGCATCTCGTCGATCATGTAATCGCTGTAGGGGTCATTCAGACCGCAGAGAAAGTTATCCGTCTGAAACTCGTTGAAAAGGCCTTCCCACAAGACCGTCTCCCGCGCCGCAAGCGTGAAAGCGGAAACAAAAATCAGGGAAAGCGAAAGCAAAACTATTTTTTTCATAAACATTCCTATTTAAAAAAACGGGATGCCAAAAAATTGACATCCCGTTAAATTTAACTTGGGCGCTAAGCCTTATCTCACCTTGCGGACGAAGGCCAGGGCGGCCAGGAGAGCCAGGGCAATGAAGCCCGGTTCCGGAGCCTGGTATTCGATCTTAAATTTGTTCAAGAGGGCATAGCGGCCGGGTTCGGTCTCCTCGGCATCGCTGCCCCAGGCCTGGACCTGGACGCCGGCGAAAGCCAGATCTTCGTCGAACTTGACGTCGGAGTAGACCTTGCTGAAGTTGAAGGCTTCGTTCTGGTGATCCAGACTGGCCTTGTAGGAGCCTGTGTAGTCGAGATAGGGAGTGCCTTCCTCGTCGTTGCAGATCACCATGACGGTGTCGACCCACCAACCGGCGGAATACTTGAAGGTGGCGGCCTGGTAAGCCTGACCGTTCACGTCCAAAACGGAACAATAGGCGCCGTAGTAACCGAAGCTGGCCTTCACTGCCTTTCCCTCATTGTAAACAGCAGCGCCCCAGATGCCGTTGTCCGGACGA
>JAFYHD010000172.1 GCA_017539325.1 bacterium
GAACATGCCCTGGCCTGGAAAATGAGTCTGGCTCCTCAGACGGAGAAGATCTATGTCACTAAGGAGGCGAACGCCGGCCTTCTTGAGTTTTGCGAAGACACCGGAATTGACGCTCAGGATGGCAAGGCCTTAGCTAAATTCGCGAGGGAAAACAATATACAGCTTACGATGATCGGGCCGGAAGCGCCTTTGTGCGCCGGAGTCGCTAATGTATTGAGAAACCAGGGCTTGGCGGTCATAGGTCCGGATGAAGCGGGCGCCAGGCTGGAAGGCTCCAAGATCTTCGCCAAGAAGTTTATGCGCAAATACGGGATACCCACGGCTGATTTCGAGGTCTTCTCCGATCCCGCGGCCGCAAGGTCCTATATAGAGAAGAACGGCGGCAAGTGCGTGGTGAAGGCGGACGGTTTGGCGGCCGGCAAGGGCGTTTTCGTCTGCCAGAGCAAGGAGGAAGCTTTTGAGGCCGTGAAAGCGACGCTGGAAGACAAGGTCTTCGGCGCGGCCGGAGGCGAGATCCTGATCGAGGAACTGCTGGACGGCGAGGAAGCCTCCATTCTGGCTTTCACCGACGGCAAGACCATCGTTCCTTTGGAGAGCGCCCAGGACCACAAGCGCGTCTTCGATTACGACCAGGGCCCCAACACCGGCGGCATGGGAGCCTATTCCCCGGCGCCAGTCGTCACGGACTCGATCAAGCAGATCGTGATGGAAAGGATCCTTAAGCCGACTTTGAAAGGCATAAAGGAAGAGGGGATGGACTACAGGGGCGTCATCTACGCCGGACTGATGATCGGCAGCAAGGGCGTGAACGTTTTGGAATACAACGTGCGCTTCGGCGACCCCGAGACCCAGGCGGTCCTGCCCAGGCTCAAGAACAATCTGGTGGACGTTTTCCTTTCCATCGAGAGGGGAAGACTTGCCGACGTGCAGCTGAAGTGGGATCCCCGTCCCGCAGTCTGCGTCATCATGGCTAGCAAGGGATATCCCGGTTCATATACGAAACACATGGAGATCAAGGGCGTCGATCTTGCCGCGGCTCTGCCTGACACGGTGGTCTTCCAGGCCGGAACGGTCAGGAAGGGCGAACGCCTTCTGACATCCGGCGGGCGCGTTCTGGGTGTGACGGCTCTCGGCAACAGCGTGAAAGAAGCCTGCGAAGCCGCCTACAGGGGCGTTGAAAAAATTTCTTTCGAGGGCGCCCATTACCGCCATGACATCGCCGCCAAAGCGCTGGCCAAAAAACAGTAAACAATCCAAGAGGATATAAAGATGATCAATCCAAAAGTCGACGAATTCATGAAGGAAGCGGGCTTCACCGCCCTGACCTTCGACGATGTGACGCTCATCACCCAGTACGCGGACTTTCTGCCTTCGCAGACGAGCCTGCAGACGAGGCTGACGAGGAACATCACCTTGAACATTCCCTTCATCTCCGCCGCCATGGACACCGTGACGGAATCCGCCATGGCCATAGAGATGGCCCGCAGCGGCGGCATCGGCGTCATACACAGGGCGCTCAATCCTGTCCTGCAGGCCGCGGAAGTCCAGAAGGTGAAGCACTACCTGAACGGCCTCATCAACGAGCCGGTCATCTTCCAGGAAGACCTGACGGTGGACGAGCTTCTGAAGATCGCCAGCGAAAAGGGCTACAGCTTCCACGGGTTCCCCATCACCAACGCTCAGGGCAAACTGACGGGCATCCTGACTTCCAGGGACCTGAGGTATCTTGAGTCGACGAACGTGAAACTTTGCGAAGTTATGACCAAGAAGCTTATCACGGCGCCGAGGTCCACCACCATCGACGAAGCCTACGCCATCATGAGCCGCAACAAAGTCGGCAAACTCCCGATCGTCGAGGACGGGAAACTGGTCGGGCTCTACAGCTACACCGACGTCAGGAACATCGTGAAAGGCATCGAGCCCTTCGTCAGCCGCGACAAGAAGCACAGACTTCTCTGCGCGGCGGCCTGCGGCACCAACGATTTCGAGAGAGTTGAGAAACTCGCGGCGGTCGGCGTCGACATCATCGTCATCGACACGGCGCACGCTCACAGCAAGGGCGTCATCGAAATGGTCAAATTCATGAAGAAGACTTATCCCGAAGTGGACGTTATAGCGGGCAACGTCGCGACCAGGGAAGGCGCTAAGGCCTTGCTGGAAGCGGGCGCGGACGCTGTCAAAGTCGGCATAGGCCCGGGCTCCATCTGCACGACGCGCGTCATAACAGGCGTCGGCATCCCGCAGATCACGGCGGTCTATGAAGCGACGCAGGGCGTCGGCGACGAGATCCCGATCATCAGCGACGGCGGTATCCGCCATTCCGGCGACGTGGCGAAGGCCATAGTGGCCGGAGCCTCCTGTATCATGATGGGCTCCACCTTGGCCGGCACCGAAGAAAGCCCGGGCGAAAAGATCATCCACCAGGGCCGCCGCTTCGTCGTTTACCGCGGCATGGGCAGCCTGGGCGCGATGCTCGACTCCAAGAGCAGCAGGGAGCGCTACAGCCAGCAGGACGTTTCCACCGACAAGCTCGTGCCGGAAGGCATCGAGGGCATGGTCCCGTACGCCGGTCACGTCGGCGACGTTTTGACCCAGTTCGCGGGCGGCTTGAGATCCTCGCTCGGCTACAACGGCTGCAGGAACATCGAGGAGCTCAGGCACAACGGCATCTTCCGCCGCATCACCGCTTCCGGTATCAGGGAAGCGCATCCGCACGACATCAGGATATCTAAGGAAGCCCCCAACTACCATTCCTTCTCAGACCGCTGACAAGATGAGCGCCAAGATCCTTTTGGCTTTCCTAAACTACAACACCTCGGAAGAACTCCGGGGCGCGTTGGAGTCCTTAAAGGCTGCCGGAAGGGGAGTCGACTACGATCTTGTCATCATAGACAATGCTTCCACATCTGCTGGCGAAAAGGAAAGGCTTGCCGAAATGAAAGGGGAGGCGGAGCTTCTGCTCCTGCCAGAGAACCTTGGGTTCGCCGGCGCTTTCAACAAGGTCTTGGCAAGGGATGGATACGCTTACTTTCTGCTTTTGAATTCCGATCTGATCCTGCCGCCGGACTTTTTGAAAGATCTGCTTGAGGCGGCTGGTAAGATAGAGAATTTCGGACTCGGAAGCGTCAGCTTCGTAAGGGAGGACGGCAGCCCTCAGTTTTCCTATGGACCTGTCCTGACTTTGGCGAGCGAACTCGTAAACCGTTCGCTCTATCAGAAACGCTACAGGAAGTCTCATCCGGCCGGAAACGAGCCTTTGGAAGTCGAAAGCCTTTTGGGAGCGGCCATGCTCGCTTCCCGCGAGGCGGTGAGAAAAGCCGGGCCGCTTGATGACCGTTTCTTCTTCTTCTTCGAGGAGACGGAATGGTGCTGCCGGATGCGCGACAACGGTTTCAAGGTCGTGCACTTCCCAAATGTCAAAGCCACGCATCTGCAGGGCCGCTCGGCCAACAAGGTTCCCGTCAGGGCGAGAGTGGAGTTCCATATTTCCAGAATGCTTTTCTTTAGATTGCGTTACGGAAAGGCGGCGCTTTTTGTTCTGACGGCGGGCGTCTTTTTAAGGACGTTTGTGAACCTTGCCGCTTATTTCGTCATGACGCTTCTGACTTTGGGCCTCAACGTGAAAGTGAAGTCGAAGATGAAACTGTACGCCGGGCTGTTTTTCTGGTATCTGAAAGGCGCTCCCTTAAACGAAGGTCTGGACGGGAGAAGATGGCGGAAGTGAAAGTTCTTCTCTGGGATCTGGGCGGCGTTCTGATACCGTTTTCCCACGCCAGGCTCTGGCGCAATTTCCTCGGCATTCTGCCGCTAAGAAAGAGCATAAGTTTTTTCTGGCGCCGGGATGCCCTGCAAAAAAGGCTTTTCAAACCGCTCGACGATTTCGAGAGGGGCTTATGCTCTTTCGACGAACTTAAGGACGCGGTGGAAAAAAAACTCATGGTGAGCCTTGACAGGGAGAAGTTCCGCCTGGCCTGGAACGATATTTTCGGACTTCCCGGCGAGACGGCCGCTTTCGCCCGAACGCTGCATGAAAAGCATCCCTGCTATGTGCTTTCCAACACGAACATAGAGCATTTGGAATTTGTGAAGGAAAAAGCGCCTGAACTGCTCTTCATGGACGGTTGGATCCCCTCCTACGAAGTCCACGCCCTGAAGCCCGAGGCGGCGTTTTTCGAAAGGGCGCTCAAAATTGTTAACGAAGAGGCATCAAACTGCCTTCTGATAGACGATAGGCTTGAAAACGTCGAGGGCGCGAGAGCGGTCGGCATAAAGGCCGTCCTTTACCGCGGACTCGCAGAACTTAAGGAAGAACTGAATGGGCAAGTATAAGTATCTCCTGCTTTTCCTGGTGACCGCTATTGCGCTTTTTTTCGTAGCTTTCTGGCCTGACATGAAGAAGGAAAAGAAAGAGCCGGAAAAGGTATTGACTCCGATGGAGGAGCTCGCGGCCATAGAAGTTCCGGAACTGCCGGCCAAGGAGAAGCCTAAAGTTCCGCCGCTCGCCAAAGTCTGGAACATCAACAAGGTCAAAAGAGGCGCTGTGGTAAAGGGCTTGGACGCCATAAAAGGCGGGATACTGATCGACGCCACCAAAGGCGACATCTTGTGGGCCAAGAATGAAAACGATCCTTTGGAGATCGCTTCCATGACGAAGATGATGACGACGCTTCTGGCCCTGGAAGCGGACGAGAGGGGAGAGGCCAAGCTTGACGGCATGGTGAACGTTTCCGCCGCGGCCAGTAAGATCGGCGGCAGCCAGGTCTATTTGGCGGAAAAGGAAAAATTCACGCTCGGCGAACTTCTGAAATGCGTCATGATCATGAGCGCCAACGACGCGGCTTTCGCGGTGGCGGAGACTCTGGGAGGCACAGCCGACGATTTCGTCGCCATGATGAACAAAAGGGCCGGACAGCTCGGCATGAAGTCGACGAAATTCAACAATCCTCACGGTCTTCCCCAGAAGGGCGCCAACAACAAGTCTTCCGCCCTCGACATGGCGATGCTCGCCAGGGAGCTGTTGAAGTATCCCAAGCTTTTGGAATGGACCAGCACTAGGCTCGACACTTTCAGGGACGGCAAATTCCAGCTCAGCAACCGCAACAGCCTGATCGGCCGCTGCCAGGGCGTTGACGGCATGAAGACGGGCTTCTACGCCCAGGCCGGCTACTGCGTGACCGCGACCTGCCTCAGGAACGACAGGAGAATGATCGCCGTGATCATCGGCGCGCCCAGCAAGAAGGAAAGGGACGACGCGGTGAAAAATCTTTTGAACTGGGGATACCAGCAGAAACTCTGATGGATAAGGGAAGGGAATATTTCTTCGTCCTTATTAGGGGCGTCTCAGACATCCTTGACTTCGTCAGGGGTTTCCTGCTCATCTACATCCTTGGCGGCGCCTTTGGTTCCGAGATCTTCGGCACCTGGGGGCTCATAGAGCAGATCTATTCCGTGGCGGTCATCCTGACAGGGCTGGGACTCAGCCAGTCCGTCATCCGCTTTTTGGGCGGCCAGCACAAGAGCGCCTATGTCCGCAGGCTCTTCATCCTTTCCTCCACGCTTGTCATCGTTCTCGGTCTTGTACTGACGGCGGTCATGGGTCTCCTTGACCCGGTGATCGCGGAGAAGGTGATAAAGACACCGGTGGCGCTGGAATGTCTTAAGGCCGCGCTGCCGCTTATTCTTCTGAACGCGCTGGAGCTTTTATTGGACGGCAGCTACCGCGCCAGGCTCCGGATCGACCTGCACTCCTTCGTCAGGATGGTCTACACCATGGCGGTCCTCGGCGTTTACCTTTACGCTTCCAAAGCCGGCTTCGACCTGGCGAAGATAATAAAGCTTACCCTTCTTGTCAAAGCGGTCTACGTAGTCTTGCTTTATTTGCTTTTCGCTGTTCTGGAGTTCGGCGGGAAAGAGGAGAGCTCGCCCTGCGAAGGCGACGACGAATTCGCTCTGCCCAAGGACGGCCCGGCTGTTCCGGCTTTGAAGGGCATGATCGTTTTCGGCGCGCCCCTTATGATGTTCGGTCTTTCCACCTGGCTCTTCGGAACGGGCGGCAAGGTCATCCTAGGCTTCCAGAACGGGGCCGGCGAAGTCGGCCGCTACGACGCTTCCTTAAAGATCGCCATGCTTATCCAGTATCTGGGGCTGCCCATCGCTTACACGCTTCTGCCTGTCCTGGCGGAAGCCGTCAGCAAAAAAGGCAAGGAGGCGGTCGTTACGATCTGCCGGCGTTTCGCGAGGCTTTACTTCTTTTTAGCGCTGCCTCTCTTCATGGGGCTTCTGGCGACGCACGACGTAATTTTGGATGCGATAACAGGGAGAGCCGAGTTCAACGTTTCTTACGCTTTCTTCCTGCTGCCGCTTTTGGCGGCGCTTATCAGCCAGGTAAACGCTTTCTATCACAACGTGATCTTTCTGAAGGGGCACAGCCGCTTCCTCTTCCTGGCCAATTTCGCCTCCGCGCTCTTCTGTCTTTTGATCAACGTGTTTTTCACGAAAGCGCTCGGCATGTGGTGCACGGCCTTGGCGAGCCTGCTCTCTTACGTCCTTCTGCTCTCGCTTTGCGCCTGGAGAGTGAAGAGCTACGGCTTTGCGCCTATAAAATTCCTCGACTTAGCCTTCGCCGCAAAATGCGCCGCGTTTTCTGTCGTCATGTTCGCGGCCGTGATGCTGGGAATGCGCTTTATTAATTTCGAAAGTCTGATAAAACTGCCGCTTCTCGGTCTTCTGGGAGCGGTCGTTTACTTCGTCCTCGCGTTTGCCGCGAAGAGGTTTTCCCTGAAAGCGCTGATAGAGGAACTGGTCGGCTAATTCTCGTGCCAGAAAGGAGACATCTTGCGGATCCTTTCTATCACTTTCGGCATTTCCGAGATAACGTAGTCAATTTCCGATTCAGTTGTATAGCGGCTTAAGCTGAAACGCACGGCGGAATGGGCGAGTTTGGCCGGCAGGCCCTGAGCCAGAAGAACGTGCGAGGGTTCCAGCGATTCGCTTGAGCAGGCCGAGCCTGTGGAAGCGCAGATGCCCTTGTCGCTCATTGAAAGCAGAATGGCCTCGCCTTCTATGAACTCGAAGGAAATGTTCGTCGTGTTGGGAGTGCGTTTTTCCCTGTCGCCGTTCAGATAAGAGTAGGGGATGGCAAGAAGCCCAGCTTCCAGTTTGTCCCTAAGCCTTCTGATCTCGGTCTGTTCGTATTCCAAAGCTTCGCCGGCCATTTCGCAGGCTTTGCCGAGTGCCGCGATGGAGGCGACGTTCTCGGTGCCGGCCCTGCGGCCGCGCTCCTGGTGTCCGCCCGCCAAAAATGGGCGGAAGGATGTTCCTCTCTTCAGGTAAAGCGCGCCGACGCCTTTGGGCGCATGGATCTTGTGGCCCGATATCCCGAGCATGTCGACGTTGAGTTTCTGGACGTCGATCTTGACTTTGCCGGCGGCCTGCACCGCGTCGGTGTGCATCAAAGCGCCGAATTTGTGCGCGACTTCCGTCAGCTCGGCAATCGGCATTATGCAGCCGGTCTCGTTGTTGGCGTACATTACGGAAACGAGCGCGGTCTTTTCGCTTATGACATTTTCAAGCGACGCGACTTCCACCAGACCGCTTTTGTTGACGGGCAGGACCTTAACGGTATATCCCATCCTTTCCAGATGCTTTCTCAGATTGAAAACGGCGGGGTGTTCCACGTCGGAAATAATAACTTCGTTTCTTTCGGTGCCAAGCGCTTGCAGGGAGCCTAGAATGGCGGTGCTGTCGGATTCCGAGCCGCAGCTTGTGAAGATTATCTCATCATCGTAGGCGGCGCCCAAAAATTCCGCCACCTGACGCCTGGCTTTCTCCACGGCCTTTATAGGCTTTCTCGCGAACTCGTACATGCTGGAGGGATTGCCGTACTCCTCCTGCAGAAAGGGGAGCATGACTTCCAGCACTTCTTTCGCCACGCTTGTCGTGGCGTTGTTGTCAAGGTATACGAACATTAGATTTGGCAGCAGGGGTGGCTGTTCACGCGGTCTATTATCTCTTTGATCTCTTCTTTGCAGCTTCCGCAGGCGCCGCCGGCTTTGGTGTAGGCGGTCACTTCCTCCACTGTCGTGAGATGGTTTTCCCTTACGACTTTCTCGATCAGCTTATCGGTTACGGCGAAGCATTTGCAGACGAGCTTGCCTTCCAGCTCTTCCTTTTCCTCGGGCTTTATGCCGCGGTAGTCGTTGACGGCCGCCTCCAAGGCTTCGCTGCCCATGACCGAGCAGTGGAACTTGGCCTGGGGCAGTCCGCCCAAAGCCTCGACGATATCTTTGTTGGTTATCTTCAGCGCTTCGTCGATTTTTTTGCCGATGACCATTTCGGTCAGGATGCTGGCGCTCGCGATGGCGGAGGCGCAGCCGAAAGTCTTGAAGGTCGCTTTCTCGATGACTTCGGTCTTCGGGTCTATTTTCAGATAGAGATACATGACGTCTCCGCAGGCCATCGAGCCGACTTTGCCGATCCCGTTGGCATCCTCGAGCTCTCCCATGTTGCGGGGATTGCGGAAATAATCCATTACTTTGTCACTGTAGTCCCACATTTTGTTTCCTGATTTTCTTGTTATTTTACAATAAATTCGCTGCTGGAATTGACCTGCAGCCTTCTGTCCCTGGCGGAGGACAATCTTTCCATAAAGGCGTTGTAAATGGAGTTAGGCACAGAGCGCTTCGGGAAGATGGTGGCGTATTCTCCCCAGTCCACAGGCTCCTGGGTGAAGAGATCCTGGTAGATCGGCTCAAGATTGGCGCGCGTTATAGGGTAGGAGTCCCTCTGGCAGCTGAAGCTCCAGAAGAGATGGTTCTTGTAATTGTCCTTCTTGTCGGCGTTGTAGAGGTAAATGGAAACGTCCAGCCTCTCATAGAGCATCGATTCCGTGTAATCGAGGCCGACAAGGAAAGTGTAGTCGATCAAAGAGGTGTCCTCCCTAAGCTCCTCCTGCGTCACGAGGACGTAGCCGTGGTCGGTGAGATACTTGGTGGTAAGGCCCTGGATAAGATCGGCGATGCCTTGCTCGTCCGCTTCTTTCAGCGGCAGGAAGCAGAAGCCGACGTAGTTGCTCGGGCTGATGTTCAGGCTTTCCTCAACCGCGAAATTGTTGTACTCATGGCTGAAGAAGTAAGTGTGGCCGGTGGTCGGATGCGTGTAAACGCAGCCTGTCAACGCCGCCAAAAGAAGGACAGCCGTAAGGAAGAGTTTCAGTTTGCTCATCATTTTTTGTTCATCTCCTCGCAGGGCCTGATGTCGACCAGCTGCAGTTCTATGGAGTTCGCGTTGCGATAATCGTTCATATACGGATAGACGACCATGTCGAACTGGGGCAGGGACTCCAGCTCGTAGAGCCTTTCCTTCCAGTTGTAGGCAAAGACTTCGCGGTAGACGCCGTTCTGGACCACCATGAATTTCAGGTGCTTGCCCTTTATCACCTGCGGCTCGTCCGCGAGGTAGACGCCTTTCACAGCGAACATAGGCTCGGGATTGCCCGCGCCGTAAGGTTCGCACAGCCCGACCAGACCGATCAGTTCCTCGTCGAGATCTTCCAAGGTCACGAGCGCGTCCACTTCCAAGCTTGTCTTTTGCGCTTCGCAGTCCCTCGCTTCCTTCGCCAGGCGGTCGAGCTCCGTTCTTAAAGCGTCGATCTTATCCCTTTTTACGGAAAGCCCGGCGGCGATCCTGTGCCCGCCGTAGTTCTCAAGCAGGTCGCCGCAGCGCCGCAGCGCGTCGAACATGTGGAAGGAACCGCAGCTGCGGCAGCTTCCCTTGCCCGTGTCGCCCTGCATGGCGATTATGACGGCGGGAATGCCGTAGCGCTCGACCATCCTCGACGCCACGATGCCGATTACGCCGGGGTTCCAGTTCTCGCCGGCCACCACGATGACGTTCGGGCCGTCCGGCATGATGGAGGGAAGGCCTCCCGGTATCTTCGGAAGTCCCGCGAATTCGGGCGGCAGAGTTTTCTCGAAAGCGGCCTGCGCCTTGCGGAAAGTTTCCTTTTCGATGCGCTGGCGCTCCTTGTTCGCGTCCTCGAGCTCGTTGACCAGAACTTCGCCCATGACGGCGTCCTTGGTCAGCATCAGCTCCACAGCCGTGGAGGCGTCCGTCACGCGCCCGGGCGCGTTCAGCCTCGGAGCCAGGGAGAAGGTCACGTCCTTGACGTCGCAGTCGAAGGCGCGCGTCTTCTCGATAAGCTTTCTCAAGCCCGGTCTTGTCGTGCCCTTCAGGGCCGTCAGGCCGTATTTGACAAAGATCCTGTTCTGCCCGTAAAGGGGCACAACGTCCGCTATCGTTCCCAGCGCCACAAGGTCGAGGTATTCCTGAAGCCTTATGCCGGCAGCTTTCTTGAGCTTCTGCTGCCCCGCCTTTTTGACGATGCACCAGCAGAGCATGAAAGCGACGCCGACGCCGGCCAGATCGAAGTATCCCGCCTCGCTAGACTCGCCGGAGCAGTTTTCAATTTTTGGATTGATGATGGAGAAGGCGTTCGGCAGGACGAAAGACTTCAATCCGCTGGCTGTGAAAAGATCGGCCGACGGATCGAACTTCGGCTCGTGGTGGTCGGTTATGATGACGTCCACGCCGCGCTTTTTCAGAAGTTCGACTTCCTCCATGGCGTTGATGCCGCAGTCCACGGTTATCACGACGCGCACCCCTCTGTCGGCCATTTCGCCGATGCGTTTGGAGGAGAGTCCGTAGCCGTCCGTCAGGCGGTTGGGGATAAAATAATCCACGTCTCCGCCAAGATTGCGGATAACTTCTGTTACCAAGGCAGTGGAGGTGACGCCGTCCACATCGTAGTCGCCGTAAACAACGATCTTTTCGCCGTTCTTTATGGCGCTAAGCACACGCTCCGCCGCGTTGCAAAGAGCCTGCTCTTCTATTTTGTGCTGCGGCAAGTCAGAGAGCGCGCAATGGAGAAAATCCTCCACGGCGGAAACTTCGTACAAACCGCGGTTGCACATAACTTTAGCAAACGCGACAGGATATACTTCCGAGAGATGTTTAGTTATTATTGAATCGGTGTCTTTGATTTCCCATGCCGTCCCTGGTTGGATCTTGGGCAGCTTACGCAATTTTTTCCTTCTTGTTACTCATTATTTCTTTCTTGATTTGTCTCTAAATTTATTATACCATAAAGGTATGAAAGTTAAAGGGGAGATATACAACTTCTGCGCCGGGCCGGCCGTTCTTCCCGCCGAAGTCATGGAAAAGGTCCAGCGCGAACTCAGGGATCTTGACGGGTCCGGAATGTCCATCCTCGAAATCAGCCACCGCTCGGCGGCTTTCAAGGATATTCTTTGCGAAGCCAAAACCCGTCTAAAGGCCCTCTTGTCAGTCCCAGACGACTATTCGATCCTTTTTTTGCAGGGCGGCGCCAGTTTGCAGTTTCCCATGGTGCCGATGAATTTTGGCAAAGGGGCCTACTGCATAACGGGCCGCTGGGCGACTAAAGCTTATGAAGCCGCCAAACTTCAGGGCAGGGGAGAGGCTTTTTCTGGCAGCGCCGACAAAAACTTCGAGTATATTCCCAAAATAGACCCCGCCGACCTTCCCAAAGACGCGAAATTTCTGCACATCT
This sequence comes from bacterium, assembly GCA_017539325.1. GTDB lineage: Bacteria > Auribacterota > UBA3054 > UBA3054 > UBA3054 > UBA3054. The sequence goes on from JAFYHD010000172.1 coordinate 11,588, forward strand.
GCGACAACAACACTCTTTACGGCACGAAATTCTTCGCGCCCCCGGAGACGGGATTGCCTCTGGTCTCCGACATGTCCTCCTGCATCCTGTCCTGCCCCTGCCCAATTGAAAAGTACAGCCTCATCTACGCCGGCGCCCAGAAAAACATCGGGCCGGCCGGACTCTGCGTCGTCATCATAAAGAATTCTTTCCTTGACGCCGCGGAGGATGAAGGGCTTCCTTTGATGCTGCGCTACAAGACTTACGCCGAGCACGATTCCATGTACAACACTCCGCCGACTTTTTCCGTTTATGTGGCGAAGCTTGTCTTCGCCTGGCTTGAAAAAATGGGCGGTTTGAAAGTCATGGAAGAGATCAACAGGGAAAAGGCGAAGCTTTTATACGAGTGCATCGGCAATTCCGCCCTTTACCTGAACAAAGTTTCCCCGAGGGACCGCTCCATCATGAACGTGCCTTTCCGCTTGAGAAGAAGAGAACTGGAGCCGGTCTTTTTGGAAGAAGCCGAGAAGAGAGGCCTCATGAACCTGAAGGGCCACTGGTCCATCGGCGGCATCAGAGCCAGCATTTACAACGCCATGCCAAGAGAAGGCGTTTTAGCCTTGATAAACTTCATGCAACAATTCGAGAGAGAAAACCTATGAAAAAGATCCCGGTCGCGCTCCAGTTGTATTCAGTAAGAGAAGATTGCAAAACTGATTTTCCAGCCGTGCTGAAAAAAGTCAAGGAGATGGGCTACGACGGCGTGGAATTGGCCGGTTTCAACGGCCTGAACATTTCGGAACTCAACGCCATCACGAAGGATCTCAACCTCAGGATCTATTCCGCGCACGTTGACAGAGCGGAACTCATGAAGGATCCTTTGAGGAGCGCCGAGCTCTACGAAGCCCTGGGCTGCGATTTCGTAGCCTATCCCTGGTGCGGAACGGACGAGCTTGCGGGCGGCGCGCAGTACCCCGACTTCATCGAGTCGACCAAAAAGATCTCGCGCTCGCTTAAGGTCCGCGGCATCGAGCTTCTCTACCACAACCACCATCATGAACTTTCGCTCCACGAGGGCCAGACTCTGCTCGACAACATTCTCTTTGACCTGGGCGATTCCATCAGGCTTGAACTGGACGTCTGCTGGTGCAACGTCGGCGGATACGATCCCTGCCAGTTTTTGCGCGACCGCAAGGGCAAGATCCCCGTTGTTCATTTCAAGGACTACACCGGAAGCAGGGAAGAGGGCAATTTCGCTTTCGCGCCGCTGGGCCAGGGCTGCCTTGACATCGCCGAGCTTGTCGTCGCTTCCAGCGAGTGCGGCTCCGAATTGATCGTCGTCGAACATGACGAACCGCCTGTCGGCATGACCTCGCTTGAGTGCGCTCGTGCCAGCATCGATTACCTTAGGGAACTTCAGAAATGATCGGTCTCTACAGCGATTTCAAAAATGTTCTTAAAAGGCACCTTTGGGGTTTGCCTTTGACCTCGCTTTTCTCACTGGCATTGAGTTCCGCTCTGCCAATTTTGCGCTGGCCGTGCCACGTGGCGTTTTTCCAGACTCTGAAAAAAGCCGAGAACAGCGACAAACCCTTTCCGGACTTTTTCTTCAATGTCCTTTTGAAGCATATACTGTTCTTCGCCGCGGCGGTCTTTCTGGTCTTCCCGCTCCTTTACCTTCTGATCATTCTTTCCGCCTTGCTTTTGTGCTTTACGGAATTGCTGGCCAATCTGATCTTTCTGATTATCGTCATAGGCGCGTGCTACGTTTTTGTTTTCTTTCTGCTGCACCCGCTTTCCTTTTACCTTGCCTATGCCTGGGAAAACAGGGAGGACGGTTTCGTTTACGACCTCAAGCTTTTGAAAGCCTATCTTTCTCATTGGTTCGGCAGGCCGGGCGAGCATCTGCTTTTCACGATCAAATGTTTCCTCGTTTATTTTGTGACCGTCATTCTGGTCATTTTCGCGATCTTCTTTTTCTGCGTGATAGGCTCGCTGCTTAATTTCGCTTTTCCTCTGGTTCTCAAGATCCTGACGGCCGTCGTCCTGGCGCTGATCACCTTGGCTTTCATAGCCTTTTCCTTCCTCTACATCGCGCCGTTCATAGCTTTCGTGACGTTGAAACTGTACGAACCTCTGGCACCCAAGCCTGGAGAGGAAAAGAGAAAAGAGACCGAAGCCGGTGTTCCGCTTCTTGAAAGCGGCAAGGCCTTCTTTTGGAAGATGACAGTCTCCTACGACGGCACGAAATTCTGCGGCTGGCAGTTTCAGCTGGGCGCCAGGACGGTCCAGGGAGAACTTACGGAGGCTTTGAGAAGGCTTTTGCTTGAGGACGTTGTGCTTACGGCCTCGAGCCGGACCGACTCCGGCGTGCACGCGCTTGGCCAGACCGTCTGCTTCAAGACGACGAAAGATCTCCCCGCCGAGAAACTTTTGAAAGGCGTGAACAGCTTCGTGCCCGACGACATTTCCGTTACGAAAGTGGAAAGCGTCGACGAATCCTTCCATCCGACCTTCAACGCCTTCGGCAAGCATTACCAATACCGCGTCTACACCGCGGAGAGCGACGACGTCATGACGAGGAAGTATCACTACTGGATCAGGCGCGCTTTCGATGTTGACGCTATGCGCAAAGCGGCCGCGGTGATGGTGGGGGAAAGGGAGTTCAAGGGCCTGCAGGTCAAATCGGGCAAACCGAACGAAGCGACGCTGCGCCTCGTTACCGCCGTCGACGTTGCCGCGTCTGAAAACGAGATAACAATAGACATTTTCGGAAAAGGCTTCATGTACAAGCAGGTCCGCTCCATGGTGGGCCTCCTCTTGGCGGTCGGCGAAGGCAGGGTAAAAGTCGAGGAAGTGGACGCGCTCTGTTCCGGGACCGCCGATTGCCGCAAGAGTTCCGTCGCTCCGCCCCAGGGGCTGACGCTTGTCAAAGTCTATTATTCCCAGGAAGAGTTCGAGGCGAGGAGCTGACAAGTGAAAGTCTTTTTAGCTTCCATTATACCTGCCAAGCTCTGCGGAAAGATCTTCCGCTATTTCGCGACCAGGCGCTGGCGCTTCCTCATCAGGCGCTTTTCCTCCGCTTACGCCATCGACGAATCGCAGGCGGTAGTTCCGGAAGGCGGTTTTCCGACGCTTCTTGATTTCTTTCTGAGGGAACCGAAGCCGGAGGCGCGGCCGACCGATCCCGACGCCAATAAGCTCCTGACGCCTACGGAATCCCTTGTTTCCGAGATCGGGACCGTAAGCTCCGATAAATTCATGGTCGTGAAAGGGGAATCCTGCCGCCTGACGGATCTGGCGAAGAAGGACTGCTCGATCTACGAGGGCGGCCTTTACGCCGTGCTCTATCTTTCCCCGGCCGATTTCCACCGCATATACGCGCCGGCGGAAGCTAAGCTCGTATACTCGAAACTGGAAGCCGGGGCGAAGAAGCCTGTCTTTCCAAGCTACGTCAAAAAGCATCCCGACGTCTTCGTGACCAACCAGCGGGAAGTAATGGAATTCGACACGGGGCGCGGACGTTTCCTTATGGCTGCTGTCGGCGCCTTAAACGTCGGGAACATTACGACGAAATTTAAGGAAGGCGAGCCCTATGAAGCGAAAAGAGGCTGCGAGATCGCGGCCTTCGAGTTCGGCTCCACGGTCGTCATAGCCTTTGAGAAAGGCCGTTTCCATCTGGACGGCAAGGTCAAAGAGGGCACGAAGATCAAACTCGGCGAAGCGCTCGCTAATTTCGAGCCTTGACATCCAAAGCTCAATAGGATAAAATGAATAGGCGATAAAAAAATAGGCAATTGCGCTCAGGCATCTCTATTTAGGCAAAAAAGGAGGTGATGTGTCAGCTAAAATCTGGCCGTGGGATGCCGTCAAGGGTGAACTGCAAGATATAAAGAGAGACATTAAAAAGTCTCGTAGCCCAGCCATTAGCGCAAGCGGTTGGTTCCGGCGGTCGGGAGGCCCCAAAGTTTGGGGAGTGTGAGTGACCAAAGGAAATGATCGGGAGCGTTATTGAAAAGGGGACACATACATATGAATAACGAAACTGTTGTTATCAGCGGCGGACTTCAAGTCAACTTCTGATATTGGAAAATGGGCCTCCCGATTCGGGGGGCCTTTTTTTTATGGCTCTGTCACAACAAATGGTTGGTTTTTGACGAGAAATAGCGTATAATAATAGTAAGAAACAGTACCACCGAAGGAGGTAATTGGATATGCCTACTATCAAAGACGCATTAGATATTATCGGTAAGTTGACTGTCGCA
>JAFYHD010000173.1 GCA_017539325.1 bacterium
GCTGGCGGCGCCGGTGCCGGTGGCGGAGCCGGCCACGTGCGTGCCGTGGTTGCCGGCGTCGTACCAGTCGTCATAGGTGCCCCTTTCCCAGGCGATGCCCGCGGTGTTGCGGCCCTTGACGGTCTTATTCTTGAAGTCGGGGTGGATGTTGTCGAGGTCGCCGTTGTCAAGGCCGCTGTCCTGGATGCAGACCATCTGTCCTTTGCCGGTGTAGCCTTCCAGCTGCATGTCGTCGACGTTGCAGGAGTAGTCCGTCCTGGCCTGGTCGTTGAAAAGCTCCTCTATGGCGTAGGGCTCAATGAAGGCCACGTCTCCCCTTTCGGCCAGACGGCGGGCCTGAAAATCGGTCACGTGCGCCCGGAAGCAGGGTTCCAGAGTGTTGTAGATCCTCTCGGCGTCTTTCACTCCCAATTCCTCGGCCGATTGCATGATGGCGGAGATGTATTCTTCCCTGACCGCGCCCACCTGGACGAAATAGGTGTCCTCGCCGCCGCCCACAGATTCGACGCGTTCGGCGCCGCCCGGCACGTAAAGCAGCTTGTATTCGGGCAGGAACTCTCCGGCGTAAAGAAGAGTGAATTTCTCCTTGACGGCCGCTAGCTCTTTCTCCCCTGCCTCGACGATGTAGGCGTTGGGCGGGATGTTGCCCTGGAATTTGGCGCCCAGCGCTTCCACAGCCTTCTTTTCTTCCGGCGTGAAGTTCGTTTCAGGCTGGATGATGTAGAGGCGCGTGCCTTCGCCGGAAAGCGAGCAGACAGGCTCGCTGTAAGCGTTGACGGAAGGCGCGCTAGGGTCGATGGTGGCGGTTAAGAGACGTATCTTTCCCGGATCGGCCAACGCCGCCAGGGAAAGCAAAACAACCAGAAGGGAGAGTTTTTTCATGATTTATCCTTAATTCTATTTTTCTCTAGTTGTTTTCGCGCTGGATCCACGCTTCCATGCCGGGATCGAGCGAGGATGCGTCGCTTGCGCCGTCAGAATTCACGACCTTCATCTTGAAGTTGAACTTGCCGGTCTTGATCTTCACGGAAGCTTTCACGGATGTGCCTTCCGAGGGCGAACCGGAATAGCTCATGGTCTTGCCTTTGTTCTCCATTCTGATCAGCGAATCTCCCACGGCGAAATTCATACCGTCGTTGTTGTTGAGAAGCGTCAGCAGGGATTCCTCCGTGAGTTCGCTCTCAAGGTCGCCTATGGTCCCCTTGCCTTTAATGGAGCATTTGTCCGGTTCGCTGTAATAGATCGTTCCGCCGTAGTAGGTAAGGAAGGAAATGCGCTCGTTGGGGCTCTTGTCCTGATAGGAGAACTTGCCGTTCTTCGGCGAATAGGAAAAAGAGAGGGTCCCCTCTTTGTAGACAAGCTTGCCCTTTTCCATCCGCGGCAGGAATTTCTGCCCCACATAGACGTCGTAGGCGTTGTTGAAAATGCCCGCTATGCCGTTGATGAGGAGCGCGGCCAAGCCATTGTTTCCCGCCGTGCCGGACATGGAAACGGTGAAGCTGCCTTTCCAATCGAAAGACTTGTAACCTTTTTCGACCTTTGAGGTATGATCGTTCGCGCTGTAAAGGAAGACCAGGGCGCAGGACTGGGGACCTTGCATGATGTTCTTTGCTTTCACGATGACCTGATAATCGCCTTCCGGGACCTCGTAGATGTTGAGCACTTCCACGTTGTTGAGGTGGTCATTCAAGGTGTAGGTCTTGCCGTTCGGCCCGACGACGTAGAGATCGAGGTCGTTGACGAGCTGCGTGTAGTTGCCGACGGAACCGGGATAGTCTGTCCAGACGAGCCCCACGTTCAGGTCGCAAACGACGCTCTTGGAATAGACGTTGGTGACAGCCTGGCCGCTCTCGGTGAAAGTGAATTCAGAAAATTTCATCTCGCCGTTTTCCGGCTCCAGGCTCCTCTTTATGTTGATGTGCCCGTACCCTTCCACCGGGTTGGGCCTGACGTCCTCAAATTCATCCTCATACTGCCCAGGGATAAGCGTGCGGGCGCCGGTCACGAGGATCGCTTTCACAAGCGCGGCGCTGGCCGAGGCCACTCCGTGTTTTTTATTTAGATAATCCCTTATGAGCGCGCAGCAGCCGGCTGTGATCGGACTGGCCATGCTGGTTCCGTCCATGTAATGATAATATTCATCCCTGACGGAAGTTTTCGCGGAGCCGGCTAAGCACGACATTATGCCGGTGCCGGGAGCCACGACGTCCGGCTTGATCCTGCCGTCGCGGCAGGGTCCGCGGCTGGAAAACCAAGCCATGCCCTGATGCACTCCGTCATCCGGAACGGCATCTTCGCCGTAGTCCGGGCGGTAGCTTTCCGCCGCGCCCACCGTGATGACGTTCTTGGCGGCGGAAGCTTCGTTCATGGTGCTTTCCGTGGGAACTTTCAACTTTTGGTTCGCGTTGCCTGAGGAAAAGCAGATCGTATAGTCAGGGTAAGACCATATCAGATAATCGTAAAAACGCGCATCCGAACTGTAATATCCGTCGCTGGTGATGCCCCAGCTATTGTTCATGACGCGGCAGCCGGAATGGTAGGTGTTCGTAAGATCATCAAAGGTTCCAACGCCAAGGTATCCGTTGCTCTTGCCGGCGCACAGCATGAAGAGCGAGGCGTCGGGCACCATGCCGCGGTATTGGCCGCCGCTGGCGGCTCCTGTTCCGACGGCCGAGCCGGACACATGCGTGCCGTGGCCGTATCCATCGAGGTCGCGCCAATCGTCATAAGAGCCGCGCTCTGCCGCTACTACCGTGGTGCAGCGGCCGATGACTTTCTTGTTCTTGAAATCGGGATGGATGTTCTCAAGGTCGCCGTTGTCAAGGCCGGAATCCTGGATGCAGACCATCTGCCCCTTGCCGGTGTAGCCGGCCAGCTGAAGATCCTCAAGGTTGGCGAGCGGCGCGCTCTTGGCGACGTCGTTCAAAGGTTTTGCCGGAGCGTAAGGTTCGACGAAGGCCACGTCTCCCCTCTTGGCGATCTCGTAGGCCTGGCTGTTGGTGAGCCGCGTTTGCACGCAGGGCTCCAAGGTCCCGCTGACCTTCTTGATATCCTTAGCTCCCAAAGCTTCCAGCGCCTTCACGATATCGGGAAGACATTCTTCCCTGAAGGTGCCGACCTGCACGGGATGAAGCTCCTCCTCGCCGACAGCGCTGACGCTCACCTCGTTCGCTCCTGGGTAAAGCAGCTTGTATTCCGGCAGGAACTCCCCGGCGTAAAGAATGGAAAAGCGCTGTTTCAGAGTAGCCAACTCGCTTTCGCCTGCTTCAATGAGATAGGCGTTGGGCGGAATGTTGCCGCGGAAAATTATACCAAGAGCCATTGCGCTTTCACGATCCTTCGGGGTGAAATTGCTTTCAGGCTGCACGACGTAGAGACGCGTGCCGGCGGAGGAAAGCGAGCAGACCGCCCCGATGGAATTGATCTCCGGAGCCTCGGGATCGATGACGGCGTTGGCAAGGTAGATCTTGCCGGGATCAGCCAGAACGGAAAGACAGAACAGCAGAGCAAGAAGCGAAAGCTTTTTCATGATTATTATTCCTTATCCTCTTTCGGAGGATCGGGCACGAACCAGATCAGGCTCGGCACGACAGACGTGTAGTTAATATTCTCCGGGGTTTTCTTGATCTTCATCTGGAAATTGACCTTGCCGGTCCTTTTCTTCACCGTGACCTTGACCTTCGTTCCGGCGTAAGGCTCACCGGAGTAGGCGAAATTCTGGCCGACCGGCAGACAGGTTACGATGGAGTCGCTGACGGCAAAGGGCGTTTCCTCGTTGGAATTGTAGAGCGTTATGCCGTAGCCGTCGTTGAAGTACGGCATCACCGCGTCGAAGATCTTCCCCTGCCCCTTGATCTTGCCTATTCCCTGCGTCAGCTCGTTGGAGTAGTACATGTCGTCGGCTTCGTTGTAGGTCAGGATAGAGATAAAATACTCGGCATAGCGGTCGTTGTATTTGAATTTCCCATTGCTGATGGTGTAGACGAACTCCGCGATCATGCCGTAAGTGCCCATTTCGCGGAAAACGTAATTGCCGGTTGATCTTTTTGTGGGCACCGCTTTCATGCCCACGTAGATGTCATTCCA
>JAFYHD010000174.1 GCA_017539325.1 bacterium
GTGGGGTGGGATATGGGGCTCGAACCCACGACACCCGGAACCACAATCCGGTGCTCTGCCAACTGAGCTAATCCCACCATTTCGTCCTCGCAAGCTTCGCATCGTCTCGCTTCCTCGGCTGGCTCGAAAGCTCGCTCACTGCGCTGCTCGTCCTCTCAAAAACAGACCCGCTTTGCTGGGCTCTGTTTTTGGATACGAGAGGATGAAGAATCTCCTTTTTACCGTCTAACCAAATCAAAGCCAAGCGAAGTGGGTTTGATTTGGAAAGGAAGAAGGAACTGACGGATGTGCAGTTTTCGCGGCGCTTACGCAAACCGCGTAAAACGGAACGCAGTCAGTTTCTTCTGACGCTGGCACGCCAAGAGGGATTCGAACCCCCGACCTACTGCTTAGAAGGCAGTTGCTCTATCCTGCTGAGCTATTGGCGCATATCCAAGACGCTTCCCGCTCATTTCTCCGCTTTCCCAAATCGAAGCCCGGCGAAGCGGGTTTGATCTGGAGAAGGAGGAGCCACGAAGCACAGCCGAGAAAAAAACAGATGCGTCAGACATAGTTTTTTCGAGCCGTGCGAAGTGAGCTCCGACGTTGGAGCGGGTGATGGGAATCGAACCCACGTATCCAGCTTGGAAGGCTGGTGTTCTACCATTGAACTACACCCGCAGGGGGGCTCTATCCACATTCAGCCAAGAGATAATACCATAAGGAAGGCGGCGATGTCAACATTTTTGTTTCCGTTTTCCGCATGAGAGCTCAAGACCGCTCCCAAAGGACGGGAAAGGAGGAGAAAACTGGTTAATTGATACAATTTCCGCCTGATTATTTTAGTCGATTTAGCGAAAAGAAGAGGCTTTTTCAATTGACAAAGGCGTGCGTTGCCGCTATAATATAAAAGCAAAAATACATACTCAATTCAACAATCGCGTATGTATTCAAAAAAACAGGAGGAAATGAAATGAAAAGATTTCTCGCAATGCTCCTTGCAGTTGTGATGGTCTTCGCTCTGGCCGCCTGCGGTCAGCAGGCCGCTCCGGCTCCGGCTCCCGCTGAGGAAGCCCCCGCCGCCGAGGCCCCCGCTGCCGAGGCTCCCGTCGAAGCCGCCCCCTCTGCGAACGAGACCACCCCGCTTGTTGTCGGCTACAGCCCGTTCAACAGCAGATTCTCCCCCTTCTTCTCCCAGACCGCCTACGACCAGGACGTCCAGGCCATGACCCAGATCAGCCTGCTGACTTCCGATCGCACCGGCGCCATCATCCAGAAGGGCATCGAGGGTGAGACCATCGAGTTCAACGGCACCCCGTACACCTACTACGGCCCGGCTGACCTCACGATCACCGAGAACGAAGACGGCACCGTCTACTACGACTTCACCCTTCGTAAAGACCTCGTCTTCTCCGACGGCGAGCCCCTCACCGTCGACGACGTCATCTTCTCGATGTACGTCCTCTGCGACCCGACCTATGACGGATCCAGCACGCTGTACGCCCAGCCGATCCTCGGCATGGACGCCTACCGCAGCGGCATGGAGTCCCTGGCCAACCTGATCGTTGGCGCCGGCCGCGGCGAGGGCTACGTTGAGAACGAGTTCTTCACCGAAGAGCAGTACAACGCCTTCTGGTCCGCCGCCGACGAGGCCGTTGTCGCCCTGGCCCAGGACATCACCGACTACTGCATGGAGAACTACGCCTCCTACGGCGCCGTCGACGTGCAGAGCTCCGCCGGCCTGTGGGGCTTCGCTCCCGCGGAGAACACGGCCGAGTCCTTTGCTGAGGCTCTGTGGGCCGCCTACGGCGACGACGTGTTCACCATGATCGGCACCGAGAAGGCCGCCAAGGGTCTTGACGAGCTCTTCCCGACCGCCGGCGACTTCACCGGCAAGGGTGTCCAGACCGGCGAGTCCGCCACCAAGATCGAAGGCATCCAGAAGATCGACGACTACAACATGCGCATCGTCATGACCAAGGTCGACGCCGTCGCGATCTACCAGCTCGGCGTTGCCATCTGCCCGCTGCACTACTACGGCGATGCTTCCCTGTACGACTACGACAATGACAGCTTCGGCTTCCCGAAGGGCGATCTGAGCCTTGTCCGCGCCAAGACCACCCAGCCCATGGGCGCCGGCCCCTACAAGTTCGTCAAGTTTGAGAACGGCGTCGTCTACTTCGAGGCCAACGAGAGCTACTTCAAGGGCGCTCCGAAGATCAAGCACATGAACTTCCTCGAGACCACCGCCGACCAGGATAAGCTCAACGGTATCACCACCGGCACCATCGACATCGGCGATCCGTCCTTCACCAACGACA
>JAFYHD010000175.1 GCA_017539325.1 bacterium
GATGGCCACATGGGAATAGTCGTTGTAGCGCTTCCTGAACCTAAGCTGCGCCTCGGGCAGCAGAACAAAGTCGTAGCGGAACAGTTCGCCGTCCTGGAAAACGCCGGTGTAGTAGTTCGTGAGAGACCCCTGGATGGGAATGCCCAATAGATCGTCCCAGGCGTATTCATAAGGCCCCGCTATCCTTTTGTCGCTTATCTCTGAGCCGGGGAAGAAAACGCACATGACCGAATTGGAACAAGTCGCCCTGTAAGCGTTCTCGCCTTCGAAATCAAGACAGAGATAATCCTTCGGCCCGAACGTTACGGTAACGTTCGCCTGCACCGAGGAGAGCAGTCCGGGAACGATCGAGTCGCTCTCCGCCTTCCAGACGCACTGCGTCTCCGATTCAAGATAGATCTTCTGCCATACGGCGATGTCCATCGGCACGTTCACCGGACCCGCCGGTTCCGCCTGCTCGGCGACGATCTCTTTCGCGACCGGAGCGGCCGCTTTCGGCGGCACCAGCTCCTCTGTTTTCGCAACGGCATTCGTTCCGCTTTCCAAAGCCGCCTTCGGCGCGGCCGCGGTGCGGGCGCTGTCGACTATCGCCTTGGCGTCTTCCTCCTTCGTAGGATCAAGGATCACTTTGGAAGCGGAGGTGTTGGCGACCTCCTCTTCCGCGAAAAGAAGAGAGGCGAAAACAAGAAGTGTTATGAACAATGTTTTACGCATCAACGGTGCAGGGAAGGCATGGAGATAAGTTTCAAAAATTCGTGGCGCGTCCTGCCGTCCGTCTTAAAGGTCCCCTCCATGGCGGAAGTGGTGGTGAAGGAATCGCTCTTCTGCACGCCTCGCATGGCCATGCAAAGATGGTTCGCCTCGCACACGACGCCGACGCCGTAGGGCTTCAAATTTTCCATCAGGCACTTGGCGATCTGAGAGGTCAGGCGCTCCTGGATCTGCAGCCTTCTGGCGAACATCTCCACGATCCTCGGGATCTTGCTAAGCCCCACAATGCGTCCTTTGGGAAGATAAGCCACGTGGATCTTGCCGAAGAAGGGGAGCATGTGGTGTTCGCACATGCTGTAGAAACTGATGTCCCTGACCAGCACCATCTCGTCGCAGGGGTCCTCGAAGATCGCGCCGTTAAGTATGGTCTTGGCGTCCATGCTGTAGCCGGACATCAGAAAACCGCGGGAATCCCTGATCCTCTGCGGAGTCTTGATCAGTCCTTCCCTAGTCGGGTCGTCGCCCATTCTCGTTATAAGTTCGCGGTAAATGTCAAGGTCGTCCGCCGACCTAAGCATCTCTTTTATTTCTTCCCTAGAATATTCTTTCATACAAAGTGAAGCGTCACGCTGTTCTTTTCGCTTTCAGCCAAAGTTAATTCGTATAATTCCGCGCCGATCCTCTGCAAGGGCTCTTCCAGCTTCTCCGCGATCTTCCGAGCGATGTTTTCCATCGTCGGCAGAACGCCAGAAAGAAACGGCACGTCGGTATTCAAGTTCCTGTGGTCGACAAAAGCAATAACTTCCTTTTCAACCACCTCGCCCAAAGTCGAAACGTTCACCACCATGTCGCCCTCGCCCTCAGACCTGACCGTCACGACCATAGTGTAGTCATGCCCGTGCACTTTTGAGCACTTGCCGAAGGCTTTTTCGTTCTCCTCGGCGCTCAGCCCTTCTCTGAAAAGCCGGTGCGCCGCCGAAAAGCGAAAGAGTCTGCTCACAGTGATGTATTTGACTTTAATCATTCTTATATCATACCAAATTCGCTTGTTCTTCGTCGTTGCAGAGAGCCGAAAAAAGTATTTGCCCCTAAGTGAACTCACGGAGGACGCAAATCAAGGCCATGCAAGCGTAGTCCGTGAACGATGGGGCAAATACTTTTTCGGCGGATATCAAGCGAACGAAAAAGCCTTCCCCGCGGAGGCAGGGAAGGCTTTTCCGTTAGCGGTTCGCCTTAAGCGAAGGGCGGTTTACCAGAAGTAAACGTAGAGCGCGACGGTCAGCACGACCACGATGACGCCGAAAACGAGGGCGGCCGTGGAGGGCTTCATGTCAAGCTTGGAGCTGGATTCGAAGGTGACGGCTTCCGGCATCTTGAAGATCGCGCCCAAAACGAACATGATGACGAGCGTGATGATCAGGTTGTAGGAAGCGGCCCAGAGGTAGTGCATGGGCAGAGGCTCGCTGTTTTCGACCACGCAGCCCATCACTTCGGGCACGAAGGAAGCGGCGCCCGGCAGCAGGCTCCAGCCGTAGGTCGAAAGCAGGAAGTAGATGATGGGCGAAAGGACGAGCGCCAAAGCGCCGATCCAGCGGGCGCCTTTACGGTTCACAAGACCGAAGATAAAGACGGCCACGATGCCCGGTGAGACGTAGAGCTGCATCTTCTGGATGTAGGCGAAGATGGATTCGGCTTTCAGAAGGGAGGCCACCACGATGCCGACGACCAGAAGGACCACGATGGTCAGACGACCGCTCGTCACGATCTCTTTCTGGGAGGCAGAGGGGCGCATATAGCGCTGATAGATGTCCATCGTGAAGAGCGTGCTGGTGGCGTTAAGAACGGCCGCCAGGGAGGACACGATGGCGCCAAGCAGAGCCGCCAGGACGAAGCCCATAAGGCCGAAGCCCTGCGGGACGAGCCTGGTGATGAGAAGGCCCAGAGCCTGGTCGGGCTTGTCCAGATCTTTAGCGAAGAGGTTGAAGGCGATGATGCCGGGGATAACGATCACAAACGGGATGATCAGCTTGAGGAAAGCCGCCAGCACGATGCCTTTCTGGCCTTCCGCCAGGGAGCCGGAGCCCAGGATGCGCTGGGTGATGTACTGGTTGAGGCCCCAATAGTAGAAGTTGGGGATCCAGATGCCGATTATGAGGATCGTCCAGGGCATGGCTGCGTCGTTGGAAGCGCGGCCCATGTGCAGCTTGGCTTCGTTAAGTTCCCTGAAGCGCTCGATGGCGGTGGCGGAAACAGCCTTGGCTTCTTCCACAGCACCGGTCAAGCCTTCGGGAGCGGCGCTGCCCAGGGCCTTCATGGCGAAGTAGGCGATAACGGCGCCGCCCAGGATCAGAGCGGAGCCCTGCAGAAGGTCAGCCCAGGCGCAGGCTTTCAAACCGCCCACCATAACGTAGACGCCCGCCAAGCACCCCATGATTAGACAGCAGGACCAGAACGGCAGATTCCAGCCGAGATGCTGGAAGAGCTGCTGCATGACCAGGCTGCCGGCGTAGGTGACGCCGATAAGGGAGGCCACGATCAAAATGCCCATCATGGAGATGGTCATGAAGGCGCGGGCCCAGTGGTTGTAGCGGATCTCCAGGAATTCCGGAATGGTGGTGATGCCGGATTTGAGGAAATAGGGAAGCAGCGCGAAGGCCACCACGACAAGCGCGATGGCGGCGATCCATTCCCAGGAAGCGCAGGAAAGGCCTTCCGCGCCGGCGCCCTGGCCGGACATGCCGACGAACTGCTCAGCGGAGATGTTGGCGGCGATCAGCGAGAAGCCGATGAGCCACCAGGAAAGGCCGCGGCCCGCCAGGAAGTAGTCGTCAGCGCTCTTGCCGGCTTGACCGCCGCTTTTCCAAAGGCTGACGAACATCACGCAGGCGATGAACGCGAAAAAGACGATAATGTCAACAATACCCATGTTTGCTCCTTACTTGGTGCCGAAGCGATATTCGGTCGTGGTCTTGTAGACCTGGCCGGGTTCAACGATGGTGGAGGGGAAGTTCGGCTGGTTGGGAGAATCAGGATAATGCTGAGTCTCGAGGGCCAGACCGCCTCTGAAC
>JAFYHD010000176.1 GCA_017539325.1 bacterium
GGAGCGAAAAAGAAGAACACATCCCTAAGCGAACTCACGGAGGACGCTAACAAGTCGCAGCGCGAGCCAAGCGCATACCCCTAAGCGAACTCACGGAGGACGCTAATCAAGGCCATGCACGCGTAGTCCGTGAGCGAGGGGTATGCGCTGCTCGCGCAACACGCGTAGTCCGTGAGCGAGGGATGTGTTCTTTTTTTCGCGCAGCGAACAGCGTTTTCTGCTACAATGGAATCGATGAATATTAAGGCGATTATCGATGAACTCAAAGCCACGCGCAGCGTCTCGGATGCTGAGCTCACGGCGCTTCTTACAACGGAAGACGCAGATGCTGTCGCATACCTTGCCGCCTGCGCCAGGGAAGTCCGCGAGAAAATCTACGGCAAGGCCGTGTATATCCGAGGCCTCATCGAGTTCACGAACTATTGCAAAAACGGCTGCTATTACTGCGGCATCAATTGCGGGAATATTAAGGCCGACCGCTACCGCCTTAGCGATGAGGAGATCTTGGATTGCGTACGTCAGGGATATGAACTCGGCTTCCGAACTTTTGTCCTGCAGGGCGGCGAGGATCCTTTCTATACCGACGACAAAATCATTTATTTGGTTCGCGAGATAAAGGCAATGCATCCGGATTGCGCCGTGACGCTTTCCATCGGGGAAAAGAGCGAAGCGAGCTACCGCGCCTTTTTTGAAGCGGGCGCCGACCGTTATCTCCTCCGCCACGAGACCGCCTCGCCCGAGCATTACGCGAAACTGCATCCCGCCAATCTCTCTTGGGAAAACCGCATGAACTGCCTTAAAACGCTGCGAAAAATCGGTTTTCAGGTCGGCTGTGGCATGATGGTCGGCTCTCCTTTCCAAACGATAGAAAACATTATCGCTGACCTTCGTTTCATTGCGGAATTCAAACCCGACATGTGCGGCATCGGTCCTTTTATTCCCCATAAAGACACGATCTTCAAAGACGAACCGCAGGGCGGACTTATGCTGACGCTGAAGCTTCTTTCCATCATCCGCCTTGTGCTGCCGGACGTTTTGCTGCCGGCCACCACCGCGCTTGGCACGATCGATCCCGAGGGCCGCGAAAAAGGCCTGAGGCACGGGGCGAACGTCGTCATGCCGAATCTGTCTCCGGTAAGCGTTCGCGACAAATACGCAATCTACGACGGGAAGATCTGCACCGGCAGCGAGTCGGCGGAATGCATCAGGTGCCTTTCCGCCCGCGTGGCTTGCGCGGGATATGAGATCGTAGTCGATCGCGGCGATCACAAGAAAATTTGACGCTCCTCGCGAAGCGAAAAAGAAGAACACATCCCTAAGCGAACTCACGGAGGATGCAGATCAAGGCCATGCAAGCGTAGTCCGTGAGCGAGGGATGTGTTCTTTTTTTCGCGCAGCGAAGGATGCGGTTATTCAAATTCGATGGTTGAGGGCGGTTTCGGCGTGATGTCGTACAGCACTCTGTTCACGCCAGGAACCTCGGCCACGACGCGGACCGCGACCTTGCGGAGCAGCTCGTAGGGGATCTGCGCCACTTCCGCGCTCATCGCGTCGGAGGAGAGGATAGCGCGCAGGCAGATGGCTTCCGCGAATGTGCGGCGGCCGTCTTTCACGCCCGTAGACTTGAAGCCCGGGCAGACCGCGAAATACTGCCAGATCTGCTTGTCGAGACCGGCGTTCTTGATCTCTTCGCGCCAGATGGCGTCCGCCTCGCGGACCGCCGCCAGCTTTTCTCTCGTGATTGCGCCGACGACTCTAACGCCGAGTCCGGGGCCCGGGAAGGGCTGGCGCCAGACCTGCTCGTCGGGGAGGCCGAGGGCCGTGCCGACAGATCTCACTTCGTCCTTGAAGAGCCATTTCAGGGGCTCCAGGAGCTCAAAGTCGACATCCTCGGGAAGCCCGCCCACGTTGTGGTGGGACTTGACCATGCCTTTCTTGGAGTAGCTTTCTATAATGTCGGGGTAGATGGTGCCCTGGAGGAGGAAGTCCATTTTGCCAAGTTTGGCGGACTCTTCCTCGAAGACACGGATGAATTCCTCGCCGATAATTTTGCGCTTCTTTTCCGGATCGTCCACGCCGGCCAGCTTTCCTAAGAAGCGCTCCCTGGCGTCGATCATAATGAGGTTCATCTTGAAGGTCTCCTTGAAGATCTTCTCGATGGATTCCGGCTCGTTCTTGCGCATGAGGCCGTGGTCGACGAAGACGCAGGTCAGCTGGTCGCCTATGGCGCGGTGGACGAGCGCGGCGCACACCGAGCTGTCGACGCCGCCGGAGAGGGCGCAAAGGACCTTCTTGTCGCCGACGGTCTTTTTGATCTCTTCCACGGCGTTTTCAATGAAGGATTCGACCGTCCAGTCCTGCTTGAAGCCGCAGGACTTGAAGAAGGCTAAAACTTCCTCGTTCGTTTTGAGGTTGCCCTTTTCGAGGACGGGGACGCCGAAGGGTTTCAAAAGGGAGAGGTCGCATTCGCTCTCGTCGTCGCCTATGGCCACGATGGCTTTGGGCTTGACGGAAGGATCGATCTTTTCTATGGGCAAAACTTCGCAGTAAACGTTCGCGGATCTGGCCTGTTTGGCGACTTTCTGGTTGTTGTGGGCGCCGAAATCGGCGATCAAAAGAAGCTCTTTATTCATAGTCGTAAGGGGGGATTGGTTATACAGGGAAATTGTGTCAAAATCCCCCTTCAAATTCAAGGGGGCGAAGAGAGCCGATTTTTTGCTAAAATGAATATATGAATCATTTGCTATCTATGGCGCAGCTGCGCCGGTTCATAGCTATCCTGCATCCAGGGATGTGGGATATCGTCGAGATATTGGTAATGGCTACGGTCTTTTACCTTATCATCTCGTTCGCTTCCAGGACGCGCACGGTCTCGCTGCTGAAGGGATTGTGCGTCCTGGCTTTGGTCTATATTCTGGCGAACGTTCTGCCCCTTATGACGATCAGGACGCTCATATCCGATCTTCTGCCCTCCATCGTTATCTGCATCGTCATTCTGTTCGCGCCGGAACTCAGGCGCGGACTTACCGAGCTGGGCAAGAACACGACCTTCAAGAGGACGAAGCAGACGAACGCTCCCGTCAGGGAGATCTACAACGCGGTCGTCGCCCTCTCTGAGCAGAAGTGCGGCGCTCTTATAGCCATCGAGCGCCACGTCGGCCTGCACGGGTATGTCGCTCCTAGCGGAGTCGTCATAGACGCCGATGTTTCGACGCCTCTGCTTCTGAACATCTTTTATCCAAAGTCCCCGCTGCACGACGGCGCGGTCTTGATTATCGGCCGCAAGATCCACGCGGCGGCCTGTCACGTGCCCCTTAGTACCAAGCAGCTTGCCCAGCTTATGGGCACCAGGCACTGCGCGGGCTTGGGCCTCAGCGAGGAGACCGACGCTTTGGTCATCTGCGTTTCCGAGGAGACCGGGCATATTTCGCTTTTCGAGGACGGGCGCTGGGACAGGAACGTTCCCGCTTCCGGTCTTCTGAAGCGTCTTTTGGAAGTTTACGCTTAAATGCTCTACCACAGACAATATTCCTATCTCCGTCTGATGATGTGGAGCGACGCGATCTGCGCCGCCTTAGGCTTGCTTTTGGCTTACGCTCTGCGCTACGTCTTGTCGAGCTGGTACGCCAGCAACGCTTCCGGCATTCCTCTGTGGTTCCCGGCCATTCCGCCCTATGAGGAAGGCTTCTTCCTAAAGGAGCTTCTGTGGACGCTCCCGGCCTGCATGCTGGTGTGGCCGCTCTGCCTCGGGCACTACGGGTTTTACAATACGGAGCGTCAGCGCGACTGGAAGGGAAGGAGAGTTCTTATACTTCAGGGCTCGCTTCTTGCCGCGGTCATTTTGATGACCTTCATCTTCGTTTTCAAACTGGAATACACCGCCCGTATCGTCGTCGTCGGCACGGCCTTCCTGACGGCCGGCCTGCTTGAATTAAAAGAGCTCATTCTGAAGCGCTACCGCGTCATGAAAGACAGGCAGGACGATTTCCATCTGCTCATCCTGAGGAAAGGGGAAGAGAGCGAAGACGAGCGCAAAACTTTGGAGCGCTACAGCGAGTGGGGCGCCAAGCAGGTGAGAGTTCTTAGCCTGGAAGGTTTGGACGAGGAAACGCTGACTAAGGCTCTAATTGAGGGCGAGGTCGACGAGATCGCCTGCTTCTGTCCTTTGGAAGAGCTGTTCCGCTTCTGGCCGCTCATCAAGGCCGGCGGCGTCATGGGACTGCAGACGGTCTGTTATTTCCCGACCGACAAGGGTTTCGAGAGGATCGCGGTTTCTAGGAACGAGGGCATCAACGCGCTGTCTCTGAACAAGACTTCCCCGGACCTCGGCGCTCTTACGGTGAAATTGATCTTCGACAAGATCTTCGCTTTTATTCTGCTCATTTTGCTTTCGCCTTTGTTCCTTATCATCGCGATACTGGTCAAACAGAGCAGCAAAGGTCCGGTCTTCTGGCGCCAAACAAGAGTCGGGCGCAACGGGCACCTTTTCACGCTCTACAAGTTCCGCTCGATGGTCGCGGACGCCGAGGAGAAGAAAGAGGAGCTTATGAGCAAGAACGAAGTCGAGGGCTGGGCTTTCAAGATGGAAAGAGACCCGAGGGTGACTCCGATAGGCCGTTTCCTCCGACGCTTCTCGCTTGACGAACTGCCGCAATTGTGGAACGTGGTCTTAGGCTCCATGAGCCTTGTGGGGCCGAGGCCGTCCTTGCCCGAGGAAGTCGAGCATTTCGCTCCCGGCGAAAGGCGCCGCCTTTCCATGAAGCCCGGCATGACGGGTCTCTGGCAGGTCAGCGGGCGCCATACGCTCCCCATTGAGCGCTGGATAAGCTTAGACCTCGAATACGTTGACAATTGGACGCTCCTGCTGGACGTCAAGATACTTTTCAAAACGATCGTCGCGATCCTCAAGGGATCAGGGAGATGATGATGAGAATTTTACCGCTTCTACTTTTGACTTTCCTGCTTTTCGGCTGCGCGTCAACGCCGGACGAGAACATTGATTACAACACCATATACATGGAGCGCTGCCTCTCCAGCGGCATGATGGCCGTGGGGCTTGACGACGTTTTGAGAGAGGAGACTGGGCTCCCCGGCATCGACGGAATGTACATCGCCAACGTCGAGCAGGGCTCGGCCGCGGCGGCCGCCCACATCAAGACCGGCGATGTCCTTCTGCAGATAGGCGACGAGCAGGTCTTTGACAAGGAGACTTTCGCCAAGGCTTTCCTTGCCGTGGAAGGCAAAAAAACGACCAAGGTCAAAATTTACCGCGGCGGCGGCATCCTAACTTTTGATTTCCCCCTGACGCTTTGAGAATGGGCTGCGTTTTTTCCGTTGACATAGGGAACACGAGAGTCTCCTACGCTTTTCTGCACAACGGAAAAGTGATCCGCAAGGGATATCTTGAGGATCTTTCTGTAGAGGCTTTGAGGGCCGCGCTTACAGGGAAAAAGATCGACGGCTGCGTCTTCGCTTCCGTCGTGCCCAAGAGAAGCGGACAATTGAAGGCCGCTCTTAAAAAGCTTGATCCGAAGCTTGACGTTACGCAGCTGACCTGGGAAAAAGTTTCGGAAAGGCTTCCCAACACGATAACCGTGAAAGGCATGACGCCGGGAGCCGACAGGGCCGCCAACGCTTATCTGCTCTACCGTCTCGGGGAATTCCCGGCCATAAGCGTAGACGCCGGCACGGCGCTGACTACCGAGATACTGGACAAAGCAGGCGCCTTCATCGGCGGCGTTATCGTTCCGGGCGCGCGGCTACAGTGGCAGAGCCTTTCCGAGAAGACCGCCCAGCTGAAAGGCCTGGAATATCCCGAAAGCACGGACGGGCTTTTCGGAAACAACTCAGAGCGCGCCATGAAGAACGGCATAGGCTCCGTGCTTATTCTCGGCTTGATCGAACTGATAAAGAAGACCGAGAAGGAAGTTTTGGGCAGAAAATTCAAAAAGATCGTCTTCACGGGCGGCGGCGCCGAGCTTTACCACGAAGCCGTAAGATTGAGCTTCCCCAAGGCCGAGTACGATCCCGACTTTACCTTAAAGGCCCTGGAACGGTTCTACCTTGACGAAAAGAATTCATGAGTCTTAAGATCGACAACATAAAGAAAAGCTTCGGGACGCAGCAGGTCCTGAGAGGCATCTCCTTTGAGGTGGAGCAGGGCGAATTCTTCTTCCTCCTCGGCTCTTCGGGCTGCGGCAAATCTACGCTTTTAAGGATCATCTCCGGCCTGGCCGATCCCGACGAGGGCAGGATCATAATGGGCGGCGAGGACGTGACGCAGCTTCCCGCGGAGAAGCGGGGAGTAGGATTAGTCTTCCAGAATTACGCGCTTTGGCCGCACATGACGGTCTTTGACAACGTAGCCTTCGGGCTGCAGGTCAAAAAACTCGGCAAAGAAGAAATTAAAAGCAAGGTCGCGAAGGTCCTGAAGGACGTGAGGCTGGAAGGCTTGGAAAAGCGCTATCCCGCCGAATTGAGCGGCGGCCAGCAGCAGAGGGTGGCCCTCGCCAGGGCGCTCGTCATCGAGCCCAAGCTAGTGCTGCTCGACGAACCGCTCTCCAATCTGGACGCCAATCTCAGGCTCGAGATGCGTTCCGAATTGCGGCGCATCCACAAAGAGCTCGGCCTTACCATGATCTACGTCACGCACGACCAGAAGGAAGCGCTCTCACTTGCCGACAGGGTCGCCCTCATGCACGAAGGCAAGCTGGAGCAGCTGGGCAGCCCGACGGAGTTGTACAGGCGCCCGGCCACCAAATTCGCCGCGGGCTTTTTGGGCGAGACGAATTTCTTGAAAGGCAAAGCCCTCAAGAAGAAGGAGACCAGCTGGGAAATAGAAACGCCCTGGGGAATCAGCGAAATTACCAATGACCAGGCCGTGGGATTGGAAGAAGGCAAAGCGCTTGCGATAAGCGTCCGCCCCGAAGATCTGGTCTTGTCCGGCGAGGACTCCGCTCCGCATTTTGAGGCGAAGATCGCGGAAAACAATTTCCTCGGCGACACCACCCAGCTCGTTCTGGAAGCGAAAGGCGGCATACTGATTCTGGAAACGCTCTCCGCTTCCGATATCAAGGTGGGCGAAGAGGTAAAAGTCTGGCCTAAGACTAAGGACATCATGGTCTACGGGGAATAAGATGCGCAAGGTTCCCTTTTACGTTTTCGTCTCAGTCTTAGCGCTCTTCTTTTTCGCTTTCCTGATCTTTCCCCTGTTCGGGATCTTGAAGTCTTCCGTCTGGGACGGTGAGCATTTTACCTTCGCGTATCTTTCGGCGGTCTTCCAGAACCAGAACATCAGGGCCTCCTTTTTAAACAGCCTTTTCATCGGCGTCGCCGTTACGATCCTCACGACTTTCATAAGCCTGCCGCTGGCTTATTTTTTCACCAGGACGACTTTTCCATTGCAGCGGCTTTTCTCCGGGCTCGTGCTTCTTCCGATGATCATGCCGCCTTTTGTGGGCGCGCTCGGCATGCGCTATCTTTTGGCGCGCTGCGGCTCCGTCAATATGCTCTTTGGAACGGATATCGACTTTCTGGGCGGCGGTGGACTTTTCGGCGTTGTGCTTTTGGAAGCGCTGCATCTTTACCCCATCATGTATCTTAACGTGACGGCTTCCCTTGCCAGCCTTGACGAATCGCTCTTAGAGGCGGCGAGGATGACGGGCGCCAAACCTCTGACCATCTGGCGCAAGATCATTCTTCCGCTCTTTCTGCCGGGCTATTTCGCGGGCGCCAT
Source organism: bacterium (assembly GCA_017539325.1). Classification (GTDB taxonomy): domain Bacteria; phylum Auribacterota; class UBA3054; order UBA3054; family UBA3054; genus UBA3054. Next base: position 7,736 of record JAFYHD010000176.1, read on the forward strand.
CTTAGTCTTCATCTGGGCTTTCACGGATCTGGGAACGCCTTTGATCTTCGAATTCCGCAATTGCCTGGCCGTCAATATTTTTGACCGCGTGACCGACATGCATTCCAACGCCGTGGGCTACGCTCTGGTCCTCCTTATGCTTCTTGCCACCTGCGTTTTTTTCCTTATCAGCAAAGCGCTTTCCAAGGATGTCAGGGTTATCTCCACTTCCAAGGGAGCGCAGGGAGCGAGCGGCAAAAAGCTCTCCGCGCCCACGCTCGTTTTCGTCTACGCTTTCCTTGCCGTGGTCACGTTTTTCGCCCTCATTCCGCACCTCAGCGTCATTCTCGTGGCTATTTCCGACAAGTGGTTCATGACGGTACTCCCGGAAAGCTACACCTTCCGCCATTTCGCCGGGGCTTTCACGCACAAACTCGCCGTTTCCGGCATCCGCAACTCCCTTTTCCTAAGTTCGGCGGCCACGGTCTGCGACATAATTCTGGGCATAATGGTCGGCTATCTCTTGGCCCGCAACAAGGGCTGGTGGCGCGAAGCGCTTGACGCGCTCATCATGCTGCCTCTGGCGGTGCCGGGCATCGTCCTGGCCTTCTCTTATCTTTCCACCTTCTCGGGAACTAAGCTTGACCCTCTCAAGGATCCGACCGCGCTGCTCATCATCTGCTACAGCGTAAGAAGGCTTCCCTATATCGTGCGTTCCGTTTACGCGGGCTTCCAGCACATAGGCGAGGCGATGGAGGAGGCGGGGAGAAGCCTGGGCGCCGGTTTCGCGCGCGTCACAAGGGACATCACGCTCCCTCTGCTCTCGACGCACATCGCGGCCGGGGCGATTTTGACCTTCGCCTTCTGCATGTTCGAAGTGGGAGCGACCATTCTTCTGGCCGCCAAGGAATGGGATTATCCTATAGCCAAGACCATCTACGCTCTGAACATGCGTTTGGGCGACGGCCCCTGCATCGCTTCCGCCATGGGCGTGATAGGCATGGTTCTTTTGGGCGCCTGCCTTATCGTTTCCGGGGCGCTGCTTGGCAAAAAGATGGGCGAGATCTTCCGCGGCTCGTCCAATTGAGCCAAATCTCTACCTAATTATGCTAAAATAATAAAGATAATCTAAAAATTTGGAGAAAATATGAAAAAACTTTTGCTTTTAGCCCTTTCTTTACTCTTCGTCTTAGCCGCCTGCAAAGCCAAGACTAACGAACCGAAGGCGCAGGATCCCGGAACAGAGAACGTCATGTCGGAAGAGGCGCAGAACGCCCAGCAGCAGGCCTACCAGAAGGTCATGCAGATATCTATGGAAGTCATGCAGCTGTTGAAGGACGCCCTGGAAACTGATGACTACAAGACGCTTAATGAGAAGATCGACGCAATGAAAGAGGCGAACGCCGACGACCAGTTCGCCCAGAAGGCGCTGCTTGGGGCTAAATTCACCGCGCTTCTCTTCGCCGAAGATTTCGACTCCGCTGAAAAGCTTATAGACGAACTGCCTGATCCTGAACTGAAAAAACAGATCGCTGAGAAAAAGGAACAGGCCTTCTCAAAGGGCAACGTCGATCTTACGAAAGCCAATCTCTGCTACCAGTTCGGGATGGAAGAAAAGGGCGACGCTCTTATCGAGTCCGTTTTGGGAACAGAAAAGGACAAGACCCTTCTGCAGATGGCGACGGTTTTGAAGGCCAGGAAATTCCTCATGAAAGGGGACTCCGAGAATTTTGAAAAGACCATGCAGGAAGCCATCGACATCGATCCGACCAGCGAGCTTTCCCAGAACATCTCTGAACAATTGACCGCCGTCAGCCAGATGATGAAGGCCCAGGAAGAGACCGAGCAGGAAGAGACCGAACAGGAAAAGAGCGAAGAAGAGGAAGCCGCTGTCAAGGAAGTCGCTGAATAAGAATAACAATTAATCAAGGATAAACAATATGAAATCTATTTTAGTCTTACTGGCTATGCTCCTTACTCTGACCGCTTGTCAGAAAGGACAGGACAAGAACAAAGTTGAAGTTAAAACTCCCGCTCAGGAAGAGACCGCCGCGGTCGACACTGAAGTCGAAGTCAC
>JAFYHD010000021.1 GCA_017539325.1 bacterium
GAGAAAGCAGAGATAAGTTCCGCGAAGCAACGGGACTTAATCAAAAAGAGACCGCCTGAGAAGGCGGTCTCTTTTTTGTTTGATTATCAAACGCTTTTTTGATAGAGTGTCTCACGATTTTAAACTGATAATCTAAATTGTGAGGAAAGTTATTATGAAAAAACTTTTTCTTCTTATGACCATCGCCTGCGCGGCGGTCGCTTTCGCTGATGATCAGCCTCTTTTCAGCATCGGGTTCGAGGAAAGCGAAGGCTACACCACCGGCGAGCTGGTCGGGCAGAACGGCTGGGAGCAGGTGGATTGGATGGATAACACCGAGGTCTTCGTTATAAACGACAGGCGTGAGGCCGCTTCCGGTAGCCAGTACATCAAAAGCAACCCCTCCGGCGTCAACGTGCAGCTGAACGGCATCGACTTTTCCGAAAGCTATATTCCCGGCACTTCGCTCTTGATAAGCGCCTACGTCCAGGCCGGTTTTGAGAGGGGCGGCCAGCCCATGAGCGTCAAGTTCCATTGCCTCGGCACATCCAAAAGGAGATACGGTGTGGAGATCGCCGAATTCAACTTCAATCAGGACGGCAGCGGCAACGCTTACGTGACCGGCAAGAGTATGACCTTCGAAGGCCTTTTTGAGGGCCAGTACTACGAATTCGGCGTCCAGATCGACCCCGCCACCAAGACGGTGGAGATGATCTTCGTGGGCGATTATTGCTATGAAGGCGAAGGCATGACTTACAAGAGTATCGACGAGGAAGGCTGCGGCAGCTTTCCCGACGGTATCCGCATTTACAACGGCGCCGGCCAACTGGACGAATTCTCCATCGAAATGGTCCCCGAACCGGCCTTCTTCGGCCTTTTGGCTATAGCCGGTCTCTTCTTCGTGAGAAAGCAGAGATAAGTTCCGCGAAGCAACGGGATTTAATTAAAAAGAGACCGCCTGAGAAGGCGGTCTCTTTTTTTGCGCAGGCCGGGGTAATTAAAAAACCGGTTGATTGTAAAACGCTTTTTTGATAAAGTGTCCCGCGTTTTTAACCTGATAATCTAAATTGTGAGGAGAAATACAATGAGAAAACTTTTTGCGCTTCTTGCGATTGTCTGCGCCGCTTCAGCCATGGCGGCCAACGCGCCCGCCTGGTACTGCGATTTTGAGGAAGCAGAGGGTTATGTGCCCGGCAACGTTGTCGGCCAGCCTGCCAGCGCTCCGTCCGCTAATCGATGGACCTGGCAATACTCCAGCGCCAAAGACAGGAACCGGGTCGCGAACGATCCGACCCTCGCCACTTCCGGTTCCCAGCTTTTGTCTTACAATCCCGACCTTTCAGAAAACAAGGGTTACGCGATCGTGAGATTCGATATTTCCAGTGAGTATGAAGCCGTTTCCAACGGCAAGGTCTTAGTTAGCTGGGACATGTGCAGGACGGACGCTACTTATAGCGCCGACCCAGGCATTTTTATCCTTTACAATTTCGGATCATCAGGGAAAAAATACGAAATAGAGATCTGCCGCTTTCAGCTTAACTGGGGTTACGCGGATTTCTTTGCCAGCAATAAGGATAAAACAGGTACGACATCCGTTAGAATTAATATGCCAGGTTCCGGCGGTGTTTGGCATCACTGCACGGTGCTCTTGGATCCCCCGAACAGATTGATCAATGAATTTACGCTCGACGGCGTAAAGATCACGGATTGCACCGACCTGCCCTATAAGAACGAAAGCGACGGCAAAACGCGCGGCGGCGACCTTATCGACGGCGTGGGCGTTATTCGAAGGATCCTTGTCGACGACATCAAAGTCGAAGTGATCCCCGAACCGGGTTTCTTTGGGCTTCTGGCTTTTCTGGGCTTGTTCTTCGCCAGGAAGCAGAGATAAATTTCGCTGGCCGGCGAGACTTAACTGGAAAGGAGACCGTCTTGTTGGGCGGTCTCTTTTTTTTGGCTGATTGGGATAAGGCAAGGATTTGTTAAAACCGCTTTTTTTTAAAATCCATTTTTGATATAATCCCCGTCGATTTTAACCTATAATAAAATACTAGGAGAAACACTATGAAAAAACTCTTTGTTATTCTGACTGTTATCTGCGCCGTTTCCGCCATGGCTGAGACCAAAACTTTGTGGAGCTGCGGCTTCGAGGCCGAAGAAGGCTACCAGACCGGCAAAGTCATCGGGCAGTGCGGCTGGTATAAGGCAACCGGCACCATAACAACGAGAGACGTGGTCGCGAAAGACCCGGGCGAAGCCGCCTCCGGCGACCAGTATTTGTCTTATGATCCGTCCGTCACCGACAAGGGCAAAGTCACGGCCGTTAAATTCGACATTTCCGACGAGTATGTCATCGCCCCTTATAACCAGCTCCGCATCAGCTGGGATCAGGCCAGAATTTCCAGAGACTACAGGGACGACACCTGCTACGTCATTCTTCACAACTTCGGAGAAACCGGAAGATCCTCCGGCATCGAGATCGCTCGTTTCAGGCTTGAAAACAACTATGCTTCCTACACGGGCACCAGGGCCGACAAGTCCGGTCAGCTCAACGTTACCATAAACATGTCCAATCCGGATGATTGGCATCACTGCTGCATCACTCTTGATCCGGAGAACAGAATGGTCAAGGAATTCACCGTTGACGACGTTGTGATCGACGCCTGCACCGACACCTACTACAAGAACTTGTCCGACAACGTTCCCGTTGGCGGCGAGCTCATAGACGGCATCGGCGTCATGAACAAGGGCAAATACGACAACTTCAAAGTCGAACTGATCCCGGAACCGGCCAGCCTCGGCCTTCTGGCTCTTCTTGGCCTGTTCTTCGTCAGGAAGGAAAGATAAGCTTGTCAAATTATCTGACGCTTAGGAAAAAGAGACCGTTCGTTTGGACGGTCTCTTTTTTTTTCCTCAATTTGCCGGAAAAACACATTTTTGCTATGATTAACAGAAATTAATCTAAAATCCAGGAGGAATATTATGTCACGTTTCGCTCTGCTTGTTCTGGGGCTTCTATCTTTTTCCCTGGCCGGCTGTTTCGACAAGACCGGCCCGTGCGGCCCTTGTGAGACCGGTTCGGCCGACAAGACGGATTACACCGCCTTTGTCGACACTTCCATCGGCACGTCTTACAACGGTCACACCTTCATCGGCGCCACGATGCCCTTCGGTTTCGTGCAGCCAGGTCCTGAGAGCGGCGACGACGGCTGGGGCTACTGCTCCGGCTACCGTTTCGAGGACAAAGTTTTCTCCGGCTTCGCCCAGACAGCTATTTCCGGAACGGGCGTAGGGGACTTGGGCGACCTTCTGTTCATGCCCTTCATCGGCGAAGCGCAGAACAGCACGAACTTCTATGAATGTCCCGTCAAGAAGGAAACGGAAAAATACGCTCCCGGCTACTATGCCATCGAGCTTGACCGCTTCAATGTGAAAGTTGAGACCACCTGCTCGGACCATACGGCTATCTACCGCCTTGTCTATCCCAAGGGTGAGGAGCAGAAGATCATGCTCGACTTCGCGAACTGCATCGGCGACGGCGACGAGGAGAGAGTGTACAACCATGAGCTGACTTTCCCGAACGACACCACGATGCTCGGCACGACGGAGAAAGGCGGCTGGGTGCACAGACAATACAGCTTCAAGATCGAATTCAACCGCCCCATCAAGCATCACTTCCCTCTGGAGAAGAGACTCTCCAAGAAGGGTAAGAAGGAACGCAGCGGCAGGGAGATCTTCGTTTTCGAACCTAGCGACGAGCCCTTGATGCTCAAGATCGCCCTGTCCACGGCCGACACCGACGGCGCCGCCAAGAATATGGAAGCGGAGATCCCCGGCTGGGATTTCGAAGGCGTTAAATTGGCCGCGCACGATGCCTGGAACAAGCTTCTCGGCAGAGTGAAGGTGGAAGGGTCCGAAAAGGAAAAGAGAGTCTTCTACACCTGCATGTACCATGCCTTTGTCGCGCCCAGCAACATCGCGGACGTGGACGGCCGCTACAGAGGCCCCAACGGCAAGATCTCGACGGCTCCCAACGGCAAGTATTATTCCACTCTTAGCACCTGGGACACCTTCAGGGCGCTGCATCCCTTGTTCACGATCGTGGTTCCCGAGATGGTGCCGGATCTGGTGCAGTCCATGGTCGAGCACTACGAGCAGGCCGGATATTTGCCGATCTGGGCCTTGTGGGGCAAGGACAACCAATGCATGATCGGAACGCACTCCATTCCGCCCATGGTGGACGCTTACTTCAAGGGCCAGGTCCCGGAAGGCTTGGATATCTGGACTTCCATCAAGGACACTCTTACCAAAAAGCACGACGGCCGCTGGAGAGAGGAATGGGAATACCTGGAAGACCCGGGTTATTATCCCTGCGACAAGTGGTCTGAATCCGTTTCCTGCACGCTGGAATGCTCTTATGACGACTGGTGCGCCTATAAGCTGGCGGAAGACCTTGAGAAGAAGGGGCTGGCCACCAAGGAAGACGTGGAGTACTTCAAGAAGCGCTCTGAAAACTGGAAGAACCTTATCGACGCCGAGACCGGTTTCGCCAGGCCCAAGAAACTCGACGGCACCTGGAAGAAAGACTTTGATCCGACCAGAGTCGGCGGCGACTTCACGGAAGGCAACTCCTGGCAGTACACCTGGCACGTTATGCAGGATCCCGAAGGCCTCATAGAGGCTTTGGGCGGCAAAGAGAAGGCGCTGGCCAAGCTGGAAGCTCTCTTCGAGCAGGAAGAGAAGAGCGACCGCCTTGTGGACGTCTCCGGCCTTATCGGCGAATACGCGCACGGCAACGAGCCCAGCCATCACGTGGTCTATATGTTCCCGTATTTCGGACGTCC
>JAFYHD010000177.1 GCA_017539325.1 bacterium
ACGAAATCCGCCAGCTGGCCTTCCCTTATCCTGCCCTTCACCTTTTCCTCAAAGCTCGCTTCCGCGCCGCGGAAGGTGAAGGAATCCAAGGCTTCCGCGACCGTGAAAGCCTCGCTTGGCAGATAAGGTCCTGTACCGTCCAGGGAAGTTCTCGTGACAGCCAGCTGGATGCCTTTCAGACAGTCCGGCTCCTCCACCGGGCAGTCGGAGCCGTTGGAAACGGAAACGCCTTTACATATCAGTGTCTTCCAGCTGTAGCTTGTTTTCAAAAGTTCGGGATCCAATAATTTTTCCACGATGTGATTGTCGTAATCTAAAAAAACGCTCTGGGCGTAAACATGCAATCCAAGCCTGGCGATCCTATTCAGCTGGTCGGGTCTCGTCACCTGGCAGTGGACTATGCCGTACCTGTGATCGAGCCTTGGAAGCTCTTTCAGGGCTTTTTCAAAGGCTTCCAGAACTTCGTCCAGACATTTGTCCCCTATGGCGTGCACAATGACCTGCAAACCATTATTGTGGGCGTAGGAGATCATCTCCTGAAGACGATCGGGCGCGAAGAGCGAAAATCCGTATTCGCTGCTTCCTTTGTAAGGCTTAGTAAGATGGGCCGTCCGGCTTCCCAGCGAACCGTCGCCCAGCAGTTTGACGGGACCGATCCTGAAAAGTTCCGAGCCTTTTTTCGCTTCTCCGGAATCGACGAAGCTTTTCAATTCCTCAAGCGTCGTGAAATTGCACTGCTCGCAGATTCTGACCGTGAGCGCTCCTTCCCTTTCCAATTCACGGTAGGCTTCATTTATGACAGCTGGAGCGATCTTTTTGAAAACACAGTAATCGTCCGTCTGCACGCTGGTGACACCGCGCCGGTTGAGCTCTTTTACGGCCGATACGATCATTTCTTTTATTTCGCCTTTGGAAGGCTGTGGCAGCTTGGCTTTGACAAGCTCGAGAGCGTTATCGTAAAAACGCCCTTCCTCAAGATCGACCGCTCCGCCTGAAACGGCGGTATTTTCCGCGATATCCAATATTTCCAGGGCCTTGGAATTAACGACGCCCATATGGCCGCAAACGCGCGTTATGAGAATGGGAATCTCCCTTGACACACCGTCAAGGTCGCTCCTTGACGGCAGACGCGCGGCGCCCTTGAAATAATCCTGGTTGAAGCCGCGTCCAATCAGCCATTGTCCTGCGCTTAAGGGATTCCTTGCGAGAAAAGTCCGCAGACAATCCAACATGTCGGCAAGGCTTTCAGTATGCGCATGCAGCGGAGCCTGGCGCAAAATCAATCCGTAGCCCAGAAGGTGCATGTGCGAGTCATTGAAACCGGGGCAGACGAAAGCGCCTTTTAGATCAACGCTCTCGTCCGCCCCGGAAATCTCGTCGTTTCCGACGTAAGCGAACTTTCCGTCCTCAACGACGAACGAACTCGCGTTCAGGCCGTCGCCGGTCCAGACCAAACCGTTTTTGAAGACGATCTTCACTCAGGCGTTACTTCGCTTCGAAGACTGTGTAGTGGTACTCGAAGGTGGCTTCGCCCTTGGCGGGGATCTCAATCTCCCAGACTCTTTCCCTTTGGGCGTTCATTTCGCCCTCAACGTCCTTTTGGCTGACGAGCTTTTCTTCGGGGATCGGGAATTTCTCGAAGTCGCCGCAAACGTTCAGGAAGACTTTGACTTTGGCGTCGCTGCCGCGGTAGTTGTGGATCGTCAGCTTTCCGTTGATCTTCTTCTCGTTGCCTTCCACGTTCTCGCCGTTGACTTTTTTGCGGCGCTTGACGACCTTGGCTTTCTTGTCGACTTCTTCCTCAATTTTAGCCGTGAGCGAGAGGGCCTTCGTCAGGTTCATCGTTACCTTCTGCCCGGGGTTGACCCATTTGCGCATGCTCTGGCTGTAGATGTGGCCGCCTTCCGTCACTTCCATGGCGCCGGCGGTCATCGGGAAGGCGAAGGGGTTCTTGAAGCTTAAAATGTCCCAGAGATTCTGCACGCCGCTCTCCTCCAGCAAGGGATTCAGCCTTCCGTTGTTGTAGCGCCTGGCTTCGATCTTCCATTCCGCCTTGCGCTCGATCTCGACTTCCGCTGTTCCCACCGGGATGTGCGTTGCGCTGTCTTTATCCATCGTATGTTTGCCCACCGAGACGTAGCTGACGTCGGCGCCCTGCTCCTTGTCGGTAGAGGCAAAGCCTTCGCTCACCTGCAGGGGCGCGTCCTCGGCAACTTCCATGTCATCTTCGTCTTCCACCGCCGCTTCGCGAGCTAAGGCGGCTCCGGGCGCGGCATCCTTGCGGCTTCCAAAAGATCTCGGCAGTTCGTAGGTGTTGTTTCTGACTGACGCCCACACTTGTTTCCTCAGATCCTTCGCCGAGTCCACTTCTCCTCCGCAGTTGAGGCCGAGGAAGAAGCCCTGGACGGAAACCTTCAGGTCAAGCAGCGAAGGCGTGCCCATGAACTCCACGTTGGGCTGTCCGGCGACTAGGGTGATATCGGCATTCTCGATCTTTTCCAAATGGTTTCTGACGTCGGCCGCCATGGAGAGATAGGCTTTGCCTTCCCTGTCCAGTTCCAGCCTGTAGGAGGCCGCCCAGGCCATGCCGTCCGTGAGATACTCGAACTCGAAGGGTTTGGTCGCGCCCGTGACCTGCCAGAGTTTCATCTTCTGGTACTTCGGGCGTTCCTTTTCCTTGCCGGAGACCATAGTGATGCTAGCCGTCGGGATCTTGACGGCGGACTTGTTGGGAAGCCTGACGAGCAGGTCGTTTCCGACATTGCCCTCGATCGTTCCGACAACGCTGTAAGTTTTGGCGCCGCGCGCTTCCTTCTGCTCTGGCAGATACAGGAACTGCTCGGCTCCTTCCTCGCTTCCTATCCACTTTAAGGCGCTGTCCAGATCCGGCATGTCGGAAGTGAACCAGACTCTGCCCTTCTCGCCTTTGAAGCGTTCCGCGTAAGGCAGATAGTCCAGCGACTCGTTAATGTTGGTCCTGACGTTTTCCAGCTTGGCCGCGATGGAGATCTTTTCGTCGCCCATAAGCCAGAAGGTGCCGTAGGCCGGATTTATGTCGCCTGAGAAATAGACGGGTTTGCCGTCTTCCGGAGGCGTCACCTGCCTTCTCACGATGGTCAGTCCGCTCTTGAAGAATTCAAGGGAAACGATGGGCGCCTTGACAAGCTCTTCCTGCTCGACGGCGAAAAGATTGGAACCTAAAAGCAGCGCCAGGACTGGCAAAACAAAAAGAGTATTTCTTCGCATGATGTTTCTCCTAAAAGTGGCTCGTTAATACCTGATGTAAGAGGTGTAGGTATAGTTGATCTCAACCGTGGCGCCCGGCTCTATCTCCGTTTCCACGGTCTTGGAGCTGACGGGGTTCACGCCGTAGGGAATGGAGACGGATCTCGTCTCCTTCTGCCCTTCTCCCAGTTCGACTTTCTCTATGACGCCGCTGACTCTCAGTATGATCTCCGCCGTCACTTTTTCCTTGCGGTGGTTCTTGAGCGTGGCCTTGCCGTCCACCGTCACCTGACGGTAGGTGGAGTGCTCGAGTTTCAGCGTCTTGGGTTCAGCTTCTTCCGCCCTTTCGTTCTCCTCCAATTTCGGTTCCAAACTGAGAGCCTTGGTCAGAGTCGTTTTGCCCTCCTGGCCGGGATTCAGCCAGCTTTGCGGCGTCTGGCAATAGAACGTTCCGTCCAGCAGAACTTCCATGGGCGCGGTGGTCATGGGGAATGAGAAGGGATTCTTGAAGACCAGGATGTCCCAGACCGTCTGGGCCGCGTTGGTCGTTAAGTTCCGCATATAGCCGTTCTGGTCGATGTCGCGCATCGCGGTGACATTCCAGGAGACCTTGCTCTTGTATTCCAGTTCAGCGGAAGCGATGTCGGTTCTCAGCGTTTCGCCTTTCTTCAGACTCTGCTTTCCAATCTTCTGGAAATGCATGTTGACCGCACCCTTTTCCTCGACCTGGGCGACGGCGTCCAGCGTCGCGCTCTCCTCCACACCCATGTCGGCCGCGGCGGCCTTGGCGGCCATCATGGGAGCCTGGGCCATATAATTGTTGGAAAGGTAGCTGCGCCTGCGAGGAGCGTTGTAAACAGCCCCGCCGTCCAAAACGTCAAGGAAGCCGTTGAGGGAGACCCTTAAATTAAGGAGCGAATCCTTGCCCTCCATGTCGATCTTCGGGAAACCGGAGACCAGCGACACTTCCGTCTCACTGAAGTCTTCCATCTCGTTTTTGACGTCGCATGCCATGGTCAGTTTCGCCTTGCCGTCATTAAGTTCCATCCTGTAGTAAGGTGCCCAGGTCATGCCTTGGGTCGCGTATTCGATCTTGAAAGGCTTCTTTGCGCCTTCCACCTTCCAGAGGTTCCTCTTGACGGAAGTCTCTATCTGGTTCTCTCCGGCCGCGGAAACGGCCTTCAGATTCGCGTTGGGGATCCTGACGGCGCCGCCGACGGGAAATTTCACGACCAGGCCGTCGAAAACAGGATTGGGCAGCATGACGCCGTTCTTAACGGCGGAGCTCGCCTTCGGCATCTTCTCTATGACGCCTTCCACCTTGTAAAAAGTCTTTGCGGTTTTTTCGTCCGTGACAGGCTGCACGGTCAGCACTCTTCCCGCGGCGCCTTCCTTCTGCAGGAAATCCAACTCTTCCTTCAGTCCGGTCAGTTCCGACACGAACCAGACAATTGCCTCGTATCCGCCGTGCCTTTCCGCAAAGGACCTGGTGTCCATAGAGGACGCGCTGTTGCTTATCACGGTCTCCTGAAAGGCCGTCATCTTCAAAGAATTGTCGCTGAGCGCCCAGAACGTTCCGTGATAGGGCTTGATGTCGCCGCTGAGGTAGCAGGGCCCCTCGCTGGGAGGTTCTACGCTCCTTTCGACCAGAACGGTCCCGTTCTTGAAAATAGAAAGCCCGGCGATGGGCGCCTTGGTTATTTCCGAAGCGTTGATGGCTTCGCCCAGTACAACGCCCGCCGAAAATGAAGCAAGCGCCAGAAAGAGAGAAAGTTTTTTCATAAGTTTCACCCTCGTTAACATTTTATAAGCTTACGTTCTATTTTAACAAAAAAGAGGAATGCCCCGCCAGCCCGCGTAATGCCATCTTGGCGGTCACTTCAGGTTTTCCGTTATTTGCTTGAAGAAGTCCGCGTTCCAAAGGTCAAGTTCCCTCTTGTCCCTGACGAAAGGCTCAACGTCTAATTTGGCCTTTTCGTAATCCACGTCATCGAACTTGGCGCGCAGCATTTCTTTCACGTCGCCAATCTTCAAGGCGGCTTTTTCTTTCCAGTAGCCGGACTGCACGAGTCTGGCTTTCAGATGCTCCATGTTCACCGAAGCGCCCCGGGATAGATAAAACAGATAATCGTACAGGTCTCTCCCTTTCACGCGGTTTTGCCAGGCGCGGCAAACGACGGCATGCAGTTTGCCGGCGAAAAGCGACGGCATGTCGTACAAGACAATATCGTACGCGGAGGGAAGCAGACGAAACTTACGCTCAAAGTTCGCGCCAGCCGGCGGATCGACGTCGACCTCAAACTTGATCTTGATCATCTCACCGGATGCTATTCTCATCAGCTCCTGATCCGGCGAATAAAACATCAGCATGTGTTCCTTGGTCCCGCCCTTCAAAAAGGCGGAGCGTATCGCCGAGACCCTGGTCTTCTTTTTTTCGGACACTTCCATGTTAAGGCCGTAAGCTGCCAGCTCCTTCCTCAGCGTGGGAAAATATTTCGAAAGATCAAAATCAAGATTCGTCTCCGCAAGGGAGAAATCCAAATCTTCGGAAAAGCGCTCCAATCCGTAAAAGACTCTAAGAGCCGTTCCGCCGTAAAAAGCGGCCTGCTTGAAAAATCCTGCCCGCGACAATCCGCACAGGACGATCTCCTGGATCACTTCCTTCACAGCGTATTCCCTTTCCTTAAGATCAGCAGGATGATATTTTGCCATCATCGCGCCTATAACGCTGTTCATTTCACCTCCTTCGCGAGAAACTTCGCGAGGTGCTTCAGGTTGTTGTCGTGATATTTCGGGGCAAGTATTAGGATCTTGCCGATGTCCAGCTTGAAAAGATCCTCCTCGTCGATGCGCATGTCCTCGAAGAGCATGTCCTGGATATCCCTTTGGCTTAAGACCGGCGGCTTCGCGTACAGCCTGTCGCAGAGCGCCTTCTCGGGCGTCGCTATCGCGTAAGGGTAGCCCGCTTCCTCCTTCAGCACGACCTCGTGAGGATACGCTTCCGACGGAATGTCCCTATATGAAAAACGCCCGAAGTGATTCTCGAAGAGTTTTCCCTTCTTTTTCTCGAAGGTCGCGCAAGTGTATTCGTACACTCTTTCCGGAATAAGGCCGTAATACGCGAGCGCGTAATCGAAGGAAAGATACGACGGACCGTACAACGCGCCTGCGAGACACTGTCCGGGCACGTTCCCGTCCGTCTCGTACAGCCCGCGCTTCAGCTTGAAGATCTCCTCCCTATCCGCCATGCGCTTTATCTTGCAGAGCGGGTTCTTATAATCGCCGTAGCGGTCAAATAGCATTGCAGTTGTAAAAATCATTATTTTCACCTCTTAATATAATAATACTATATTTAATGGCGAAAATCAAGGCAATAGGAACGAGCATAGCAGTCAAGACCCATAAAATAGACTTCCCGGTTTCCCGGGAAGCCTTTTTCGCTTCGCTAAGCGTCAGCCTCAGCGCTTATCTCTGCTTTCTCGCGAAGGCCAGAGCAAGGAGCGCCAGGCAAAGCCGAGTATAGTTGCTAAGGTTTGATTATCATGTAATAGAAGGTAAGGTCATTTAAAACAGGATAGCTTGTGTCGATCTTAACTTGGCCGCAACCGCTTCCGTCAATTTCAGCCCAATACCTGGGATACATCACCTGAGCAGGCGTGACGTTTATGATCGCGTTTGTAGTAAGTCCGGTCGCTATGGTAGCCGAAAGATTCCCTTGCGTTATGGTCACCTTGCCATACTGCGCCGGGAAAATCACGTCCCTAAGACTCGGAGTTTGTGCAAACGCATTTGTGATCATCCCGGCCATATTGGCGCTGGTCGCCACTTCGGAGCCTTCCACAGTGATCCTTCCTTTTTCAATATCCAAGCCTTCGGAGCTGAAATCGAAACTCACGTCGTCGGTGAATTTAAAATTAGACCAAATTTCTAGAAAATCGTAGTCGCTTTCTTCCCAGCTAACCGATAACAGATAGCGAAACCATTGCGCAGGAGTTGGGCCGGAACGATCAGGGCCAAAAGTTTCGTTATTATCAGAATTAGAAGTTCCACTGTTCCCTTTTAGCTCCGGAGGTTCAGGAGGCCCAGGAGGATCTGGAGGATTCCAGTTCTCCGAAGCTCCTAACGGCTTATAAAAGCAACTGTTTCTTGAGGATGTATAAACATAAACGTAAAGAGGATCATTTCCGCCTCTCCGCACACAAAGAGCATGATCTCTATCGGCCGTAATAGTTACTGGATTCCTGAAAATATAAGTTATTCGAGGAAAATCAGAATAATCCATGGAATATGCATAGTATTTAGCCATGTAATAATTGTCAGAATAATCGTACTTCCTGCATGTGGATATATAAACGTTTGAAGGAGCAATGATTCTTGAGACATCGTCACAATATAACGTAACGCTTTCCAATTGCGTATCACGAGAAACTTTGAATATACTGCAAGCTCTGTCCCAATCGCTATAAACAGCCGGCATCCAACAGCTGCCATTTGTTGTCAGCGCTTGCTTCCCAATCAACGGTGAGCTTTTGCAGAAAGACACACTTCCGTCCTGCTTGACTTCTATGACCGATTTCAAAGTCTGCACGTCAGTGTTTAAATGTCCGCAGGAATTGACCAAAGACTGGATTGTGCTATTGATCGTTGGAATTTGGGCCGATATGCCAGAGACTGTGTTGGAAAGGCTTTCAAAACTATCCAGCAAGTCATAGAACATATAAACCAATTCATCAAAATCGTCGTAAGTCACGTAATTTGACCGAAAGGATCCTCTTTCGCCTTCAGAAAAGAGTTGCAGCATGGAAAAATAGGAATCGTCAGAAAGAGAAGTTCGGCTTCCCGCTTTTTGTTCTTTCAGGATAGTTCCCTGCTCGTTGAGCAGTTCGTTCTGGATCAGGTCGATATTTGATGTAATGGCGACATACTGCTCGGAGATCTCTTTGATCGTGTCCTGGACTTCTGACAATTTTTCTGAAAGATCATAAGTTTCAGAAAAGAT
>JAFYHD010000178.1 GCA_017539325.1 bacterium
CCTTATGGAAGGTCGGAACAATCAAGCACAATACTGGCATTCCCAGATTCATCGAACTGGAGCACGTCAAAACCCTTTTTAATACATTTCGACCGACGGCTCTTACCATCATGTGCAACTGGTCTCTGGGCCGGCACGATTGCCTCGTACCATATCTTCTTGTACCACAAATGGGTCATATACCACCAATGGTTCGCGCTATGTTTCCACTTTGTTTGTACATTATCCTTTACAGCAACTTGATTTCTCCAACCGCCCTTTACATCAGAAAAATAATACGGAGGTCCTCCCTGCGTAACTGGACGGGGCATTTTATAAGGGAACTTATACACCTTGCCGCTCTGTTCAAATTGTACTAGACGTCCATTTTTAAAGAGGAATTGAATTTCCCCTCCAATAACATTCTTTCCACTCCGTATCCAAATTAACCCTTCCTTCTCCCGTAGGCCTCCGTACCAACCATGAGGGCTCCTAAGTTCCTTAATCTTTTCAGGCTTGAAGGGTTTTTGCACTTCAAATTCGCGATAGCCCCCATCTGGAAAACGCATCCGATAAAACAACTCGTTCTCTGGCGCAATGTAGATGGAAGCCGCCTTCTGCAACCCGTCTGGAGTCGAAGGGTCAAACCCCAACGACTCCAGTTTCTCAGGCTGTACGGCCGCGGAGGCCGCCAGCGGGAGGAGCAGCAAAATTGAACGAAGTGGCACAAACATTGGCTAGAAACCTTTCGGTCAGTCATCAAAATCCTTCTCATCCCAGTCATACGCGTCATCGTTGACCGTAACGATGTTGAATGGCAGCGACGCCTTCCAAGTCGCCTTGATCGTGGCGGCCTTCGTGCTGGTCGTGGCCGGCATCAGGAAGTAGCCCGCCATCAGCACGTTGTCGGCCAGCGGCGAATCGGTGGAATCGTCGCGGGAGTAGAGCAGCACGCCCTTGTGGGCAAGCTTCGTGATCTGCTTCTGGGCGGTGTCGTAGTAGAAGCCGTCGAGATCGTTCTTCACAATCCACTCCCAGGCGTTGAACGTGCCCGAGACAAGACCCGTCGCGCGGTTGAGCTTCACCGTCGTGTTCCACGGATTGACGCTCGTGTTGAAGTCGGTGAGCCCCGTCGTCTTGTTCTTGACGAGTTTCTGCGCGGCTACTGACAGAGCGTTGCCGTTGAAGGACACCTCCAGGTCATTCGGCGAGGAAAGGGTCGAGAACGAATAGTTCTTCGTAAGCGCCTCCGCCGGCAGATCGTCGCCGGTCTCTGCCGCCGAAACGGCGAACTTGCGGCTCAGGTAGTAGTTCTGAAGGTTGACCACCTTGTCATACCAGCCGCCCGTCGGCGCCACGCTGATGGCGAAAGCCGTGCCGTCATGCGAGGTGGTCTTGGCCGCGTTCTTCACCCACACGAGCTTCGCTTCCGGCAGCACCACGGGATATTCGCCTGCGGCCGGGAGTGCGATCTTCGCGTCACCGCCGAACGCATACGCCGCCGATCCCGCGAATGCGGGAATCACCAACTTGCAGGCCGTCGGGTCCTCGAGCGTGTCGCCCACCAGCTGTCCGATCGTGGAGAACGAGACCGCCGTGCCGTCCGCAAGCGAACCCGCCACCTTCACGACGCCGGTCTTCGCCACGGTAAACGTGAGGTAGCCGTTACCCGCCGGAACGCCGTCCGCAGGCGCCACGCCTTCGGGCGCAAGCGCCGCCGTGTAGTAGCCCTCGAAGGAAGCAAGGGCCTCCGCACCCAGTTCGGTCGCACCGTTGTTACGGTAGAGGGTCGCCGTGTAGTCCACGTCTTCCACCCAAGCCGTCTTCGCCGAGTTGAGGACATTGATATTCAGTTCCGCCGTACCTGCGGCCTCGGCAAGCG
Source organism: bacterium (assembly GCA_017539325.1). Lineage (GTDB taxonomy): Bacteria > Auribacterota > UBA3054 > UBA3054 > UBA3054 > UBA3054. The sequence continues at coordinate 1,862 of JAFYHD010000178.1, forward strand.
CCACCGCATTCGTCAGCGCACCGTCTCCCAGCGTGAGCGTCAGCGTGGCCACATCGGAAGCCACCACCTTTTTCTTGCTGTTGAGCTTCTTGACCGTTGCATTCAGTTTCACCTGCACGTGGCGCGTGCAGCCGGGTGCAGTCTCATCGCGGTCCAGCAGCTCGTCAAAGCCCGCCGTGCCGCTGAACGAGTAGGCGATGCCGCCAATCGTGGTCTTCG
>JAFYHD010000179.1 GCA_017539325.1 bacterium
AAGCGGGTCCTATAACCACAGCCCTGTGCGGGTCGCACAAAACTATCCTCGCGCCCATGCTGATAAGGCGGTCGATGAAGAACAGCCTCGATTCGAACATCTTCTCGTGGATAAGCACGGTGCCTTTGCACTGAGTCGCCACGGTCAAAAGCAAGCTAAGAATATCCGCCGGGACGCCCGGCCAGATGGCGCTCTCAAGCTTTGTGATCATGTCGCGGAAACCGGGGCGTATCTCCATTTCCTGCTTGGCGGGAACGTAAACGTCGTCGCCTTTTACTTCAAAGGAGACGCCGAGCTTGCCAAAAGCTTTGGCAAGCACCGGTATGGCGGCGCAGTTGCCGCCTTTTATGGTGATGGCGTTCTTGGTCGCGGCCGCCAGGGCGATGAAGCTCGCGACCTCGATGTAGTCGGTGTCTATGGTGTGCTCGCAGCCCTTCAATTCCGTGACGCCTTGGATTATCAGCCTGTTGCTGCCGATGCCGGAAATGTTGGCGCCCATCTTGTTGAGCATAAGGCAGAGCTGCTGCACGTGCGGCGCGCAGGCCGCGTTGTAGATGACGGTCTGGCCGGACGAGAGGACGGAAGCCATGATAAGGTTTTCCGTGCCGGTCACAGACGCTTCGTCGAGCAGCATGTCAGTTCCCCTGAGCCCGCCGCGGTTCAGGAGCATGAGCCCGTTCTCGTCATCGTAGATGGTGACTCCCAGACTCTGCAGGCCGACCAAGTGGGTGGTTATGCTCCTGGCGCCGATCTGGTCGCCGCCCGGCAGGGGAAGGCGCATCTTTCCGCAGCGAAGCAGCAGAGGAGCAGCCAGACAGATGGAGGCCCTGATCTTGGTGAAGTATTTTTCCGGGATCTCGCTGGCCAAGACGCTCTCGGCGGTCACGCGCCAGGTGTGCGGATCGTTTTCGTCTTTTTCGATCTTCGCGCCCAGCGCCTCGAGAAGCTCGGACATGACCTTGATATCGCCGATAAGAGGGACGTTGTGAAGCGTGACGGTCTCTGAGGTCAGAAGGCAGGCCGCCAAAACGGGCAGCGCTTCGTTTTTGTTGCCGTTGGCGACTATCGAGCCTGAGAGCGGCTTCGATCCCTGCACTATGAATGATCCGTTTGCCATAGTTTTTCCTCGCTTTTGTCAGGCGAAAAGCTTGCTGCCTATTCTTAAAAAATCACTGCCTTCCGTTATAGCCAGGCGATAGTCGTGGCTCATGCCCATGCTGAGCTTCACGCAACTGGGAACGCTCGCTTTAACTTCATCCCGCAATTTTCTCAGCCCCGCGAAAACGCCCCTGATAAGCGCGTCGTCTTCCACAAAGGGGGCCATGCACATCAGCCCGTACAATTCAAGATTTGGCAGCTTGACGACTTCTTTCGCGACCGCGGGAACATCTTCCGGAGACAGGCCGTATTTCTGCGTTTCGCCGCTGACGTTCACTTCCAGCATGACTTTAACGGTTTTTCCAAGTTCCGCGGCGCAGCGGGATATTTTTTCCGCCAGCTCCAAGGAATCCACGGAGTCAATGCAGTCGCACAATTCCACGGCTTTCTTGGCCTTTCTGCTCTGAAGGTGCCCGATCAAGTGCATTTCCAGTCCGGGATAGCGTTTCTTCAGTTCGCCATCCCCGAACTTTCTTTCCACTTCCTCCACGCGGTTCTCGCCTACGATCCTCGCTCCGCACGCAAGGAGTTCCTCTATTTCCGGAACTTCGTGCAGCTTCGTCACGCAAACAAGCGAGGCGCGCCCCCCGATCTCTTCCATCAATTTCGCGTAGTTTACAGAGATATTGCTCATATTTGAAATTATACCATAATGGACTAGAGTGTCCCTCTTTAATATGTGTTGACACTTTGTTTCTAAAAAATATAAGGAGACAAGTGACATGAAAGACAGAATTCGGTACAGACTGAACGGCATACTAAAAAACGAATATTACCTTGACGCACAATTTAAAACGAAAGAGGAGGCAAGAGAAGCGATCAAGACGGCTATATGGACGTACAATCACCGCAGACTGCACGAAAAACTGAATTACAGAACGCCGAGCGAATTTAGGAAAGCGTTCGAATGGGCCGCGTAAATATAATCGGCAACCACCCTTAGGGGTGGTTGTAACAACCAAAATATGATAAAATATACACAACTGAAAAAAATTAAACAATATGTCGAATTTTAACCATGAAGGGACAGTTTATCAGAAATAAAAACGGAGGAACAAGAATGAATAATATTTTTGTCATATTTTTTTGCCTCGCTTTTGCTTTCCCGGTTTTTTCAGAATTGGTTTTAGATCTTAAGTCCGGGGAGTACACCAATATCTCCAAGGAAGAGAAAGAAGAGCTGCAAAGGAAAAAGGATGCAGAAGATAAATTGAAAAAAGAAAAAAAGAGGGAGCATGACTCGCGATTGCTTAGATTTGTTTTGCCAGAAGACACGATGTCTAAAGAGCAATGGGAAGAGGAAACAAAAAAGAATCCTTGGAAAAAATGGGTTTTTCATAAGGGTATAGTTACAAATGATTTTATTAATTCATCTTCCAACGTTGTTGTGATTACCTTTCTTGATTATGAAGGCGCCGCAAGAGATAATATAAAGGATATTAACGTTATTAGAGAAAAATATAAACTTTGCTGTGTGTTGCATCCTGGCGACAAATATATTGAGACTCGCGATGGCAAAAACGGAGTTCGTCTCGCCAGTTATCTTCAAATCCATGAATATTGTGATGATGCTAAAAAATACTATGGCTTAAAGTATATGGATGGTGATTTGGACGGGGATGGCATTCCGAGTTGGGATGAGGTTAAGGGGAGAAATATTGTGATCAAATATAAAAACTGCTCTTCTAATTTGTTTGTGATCACTAAAATGGGGATGAAGGATACGGATATGGATGGAATAGATGATAACGACGAGATATATGGCAAAAACGGTTTCGTCACGGATCCGACTAATCCTGATACGGATGGTGATAGCATTCCAGACGGTGCGGATAAATATCCAACATATTCATGCGAATCACTGAATCCCAAATCAATGCCCGTCGAATGGGCTGAATATTGGAGTCGCGGGGAAAAAGATCTGTATGACAAATTGTTGATTGCCGACGCTGATCCCGATGGCGATGGTTTCACAAATAAAGAAGAAAAAAGAATGGATCTTAATCCAACTGTCGCTAACCGGGAAACAATCATCATATTTCCTAAAAATCCGAGACTTAGAAATATTAGTGGTGATAAATACGAAGGGTATTTTAATGTTCTTATCAATACGAACATAATGTTGTATTTACAGACATCAGTAGACTCATGGTATGACGAAATTATGTCCTCGCTGCGTATAAAATATTTGGGCAGCGAGCCGTTGAGAAGTAAAGTTTTCAAAAGTAAAAATTTATATAGCATGAACTTGTTTGATAAAAAAAATGATTCATTATTTGCGCATGTTCAGCCAATGGCAGTGCATAGATTTAAATTTGCGTTTAGTAAAGACGGACCATTTAGTGATATAAACGCGACTATAGTCTGTAAGATTCCATTCTTATATGAAAACGAAAAAAACTATAAAGAAATTTGCACTAAAAGCATTTCATTTAAGACCTGCTATAGTAAATTTTTCAAACCGGAAGAACCAAAAATTCCCAAGCTGTTATATCCGAGACCTGACCAATATTTTATTGAAGAAAAAAATATTTCTTGCAAATGGGAAAGAGATATGGAGTCTTCCTGGAGAGGATATCCTGAAATCTGCTATATGCCTTGTTACGATGTTTTTCCTGATAACAAATGCAGTAGTTTTAAGTATCGTTCTTCGTTTAATGAAATTGTCGGGTCAATGGTTTGTTACGCCTGGAATCTTGCTACGATCAAGCTTGACAAATATGAATTTACTACTTGGGCTTTGGGCGCTTCTTTATCTTACTTTAATAACATTACTGTAATAAGTTATTATATTCCCATTTTCAGAACACGCAGACTTACACTTGATTCAACCTTCGTTTTCAAGCCTGATACCTTGCGTAACATTAGATTGCAGGCTAAGTATGGGAAAAAACGATTCAAAAAAAATGATGAGGAAATTAAAATACATGAGAAAAATTAAGACTTACTTGATTATATTATTAATTTCCTTTTTCTTTGTATTGACTATATCAGCAGAAAACAAGGTGGCTGGGATAGAGTTAAAACAGCATTTTACAAATCTTAATTCTGTCGACTATTTTGATTCTGAGGTTCGGTATACATACGTACCTATCAATTTTTTCTTCGGCAAATCTAAAGTTAAAATTCCAAGTTCTTTTTTACGAAGATTACAAGCTTTAATGGCAATTATCCAACTGGCAATTTTGTCAATAATCTTACAACTGATAAAGAGTACTTTTGCCGTTTGAAGGCTGTAGGAGATAAAAAGAAAAAGTATTCTTGGATAGCGTTTAACGAAGATGATCTTCCTGCTGGATTGCGCTTGAACCCGGAAGGAGAGATTGAGAGAAGTTCCTTCCGAGACAGGCGAATATCAAATTAGTATATCCGTTTGTGACGGCAAGGATATAGCAGATAAAGACCTGAATATAACCATCTTGCCAGCGCGCGATGGTTTAATACTAAAACCTGGTGAAGGAAAAGTGGAACTAAGGGATTAATATGAAAAAATCATTTTTATTTATTTGCATCTTCTTTCTTGCTTCTTATGTTTGGGCTGGTTTTATCAATGAACCGAGAGCGCCGTACGAACCTTTTACTACAAAGCGGAAAGAAAACAAAGTTACGGGATATTACGACAATAAGATCCTTTTTGAAATTGTGTGTGATACTAGCGAGAGAATTTATTCGACATATAATTCAAGCGATATATTGCAGTCTTATCCTATGACGCAGGTTAGGACGATCGTTTTTGATGATAGAAAAACTCATGAACTAATGGTTAATCTCTATTTAAGCGCCGAAGCCGGAGTAATGCGTTCTAAGAGGGCAAGTGGGGGAGAGGCGATCCTGGGAAGAGTTGGCGATCCGCTTATAAAAGGGATATCCGGTGTTTACGATATCAGGAGAGATTTTTTGTTAGAGTGGTTTGGAGCGGACTGGGAATGGTTCGGAAACAGGATGATTCGGGATGAAAACGGCAACCTATCGGCTAGTTTCAAGGCTACGGTAACAAACGGCTGTTTTAATCTTGTATTCCGGCCGAATTATTATAGCGTTGGGCTTTCTTACAGGAATTTTAAGCCTTGGGTAAGGAGGCCAAATTTAAAAAGCGTCAACGGGTGGTGCTCCTGGGAAGCGTACCGCGGAAAGATCAATATGGAAAACATAAAAGAGATCTGCTCTTTAATAAAGAACAGTTTCTATTCCTATGGTATGGATACGGTACAAATTGATAACGGGTATTGTGGAGGAGAATTGGAATTTAATGATCGTTTTTCTTTGGCTGATTGTTGGATGCGCCCCAGCGGAAAATTCCCTGATGGACCTGCTTCCATTGCAAAAACAATTGCGTCGTATGACTTAACGCCTGGAATCTGGATGTCCCCGGGGGTGTCGGTAAATCAGCAGGAGCAGAGATTACGTCTTCCGAATGGGAGGCCAGTTTCTTCTAACTGGATACGTGGACTTCTCGACATGTCAGATTATACTATCACTAATACTTTCGTGCCCGTTTTTCAAGCGTTTAAAGATGCAGGGTTTAAATATCTTAAGGTTGACGGACTGAGACATGTGCTTTATGAGGGATTGATCTTAGCGTATGACGCGGACGAAGCCACGAGGAGAATAAGAAATTTTGGACTGGCTGCCCGTTTAACTTTGGGTGATGATTTTTACCTGATGGCTTGCTGGGGTATAATGCCGGAACTTACGGATTCCATTGATGCCTGCAGGGTGGCCAGCGACTGTGGGGATGATTTTATTAGTCATCATAGGCAACTGTATTATTTCGCGGAGATGTTCCCTTTGAATAGAGTACTTTTCGTAAACGATCCTGATCATATGGTTATGAAAGCGGATCCGGAATGGGGAAAATCGAAAGTTTCCACTGTGTCTCTTGGCGGCGGAACGTATATGTTCAGCGATAAGCCAGAAGATCTGGACAAGGAAAGAATTTATATCTTGCAAAGGGGATTGCCTTCCTTGGAAACGTATCCGATGGAGAGCGGACCTTTGCATACCGATCATCCGACATATTACCCTTACAAGGACATTGACGAAAGCAAGGAAGAAGACGCGATGTACAGAGTTGGTCCGAGAGTGGAACCGGGCGTTGAAAGCCCGTTTTCGACGCTGTGGGCGGTGCATTTCGCGAAAGATTGGGGATGCTGGTGCGTGGTGACTAGGAATGCGCTGTGGTCGCTAGAGGAGAGCGTGGTTGGTTTTGAGAAGCTGGGGCTGGATCCCAAGAAGACGTATCTGGCATACGACTTCTGGGAAAAGAAGTTCTTGGGAGAAGTTAAGGAAGGTCTGCCGATGAAGGCTTTGAAATACGGAAGCTGCCAGGTCGTGGGTCTGAGAGAGAAGCTTGACAGGCCGCAATTTGTGGTATCGACTCGTCACGTCAGCATGGATGCGGTGAGCGTAAAAGATATCGCTTGGAAAGACAACACGCTTTCGTTGAAACTGGTTTGCGTGGAAGGGACGGTTGAGACTTACTCTTTTTATGTGCCTGAGGGGTACAAATTTGACAAGGCCGAATGCGAGGGCGGGGAAGCGAAAGTAATTGAAGGAAATTCAGACCGGCTTCTGGAAATCGAAGTTAGCGCAAAGAAGAAAGACATAGCTCTGAATCTGAAATTCAATTGATTCGTACGCGCCCCCGTTTTTTTGCTAAAATAGACAAAAGTCTATTAACAGCTAAAAAACATCACTAAATGCTATGAAAAAACATCTTGCCTTGCTTTTTGCGCTTGTTTGTTTGGGTGGCGCGCTGAGCTGCGCCGCCGAGGTCAAGGTCAACATCTTTGAGGAGGGGGAGGTCCTTTCCTACTGCGTGCCCCTTCTTAGGGGTCAGTGCCCTGCCGGCACTTTGGAATGCAAGTCTTTGAACGAGACGACCGGCGAGGAAGTGCCGGGCGCCGCCAGGGGAGGACGCTTCAAAGTCCTGACGCACCTGGTGGAAGGTGAGAATTCCATATTGGTGACGGTGGGAAGCGAGACGACGAGGATCAAACTGACTTACCGCCCGGCGGACACGGAATATCTCACCTACGTTTACATGCTGGTGGACAAGAACGCCGACACCCATTACGTGTCCAATCTTCCGGCGGACGAAGATCCGCAGTTTACGGATCCGGATCTTTGGAAGAAGAAACTGAACACCAGCGTTTTGATAAACCAGAGCTATACCGCCGATTCGGCTTACAGGCTGGGCTACGGGCATAGGACCTTCAACCTTGCCATGGACGGCAACAACGTGCACATCCAGCTGGTGACGAGCGCCTACGAGAGGGCGGAGCTAATCAGGCGCTGCACCGTGGACGGCGAGGTGGACGGCGGGCTCATCTACGATCACTTCGTGGATTGCTTAGGAAGCGACAGGGGAGGCGGCAAGAGGAAAGTCATCGGCATCGCCAACACCGACATGCTCATAGACGGGAAAGTCGTGGGCAGCGCGGCGCTGGGCGGAGGCCTTTTGGGCATGTTCGGCTCCACGGGCCTTTACTGCTGGCCGGACAGTCTGCAGAACGTGGTCGAGGCTTTCAGCGACACTTATCCCACCAAGCCTTCCATGGACGACTCGGAAGGTAGAAAGGTGAGCTTCGGGCAAGCCGCCACGACCTTGGGCGCCTGGCTGCACGAAGCGGGGCACGGATTCGGTCTCCCGCACATCGAGGGCAACACCTATTACGGCGTCATGGCCAGAGCTTACGCCGTCATGAACCGCAACTATACGGTGGTGGAGCCTCCCAACGCCAACCGCTCCACGCCGTACTATTTCAACGCCAACGAGGAGTCCTCCTGGAGCATCAACGAGATGCACCGCCTTCTGACTTCGCCGTTCTTCAGGGAGCAGAAAGGGGAACTGCCTCCGAACGACATCAAGCTGAAGATGATCAACAGCAGGCAGCTTAGGATCAGTTCGGAGAACGGCATCGCCTGGTACGGCTACTGGCCCAACTGGCAGGATTGGATCCTGACGGACTGGTGCTTCCCGCAGAACCTGGACGGCAGCGTGAAGGAGATCATCCTGAACGTGGAAGACATCATCAATACCTGCGGCAAGAGCAAGACCTCCTACGCAGACGTGAACGTTTTCGACATTTACGGCAACGAGAGAAGCATCACGGTCAGGCCGGTGGAAGATCTCGCAAAGGAGAAATTCTGCGGTTTCGAGGCTGATGAAGGCTATCATCTGGGCGACGCCGACGGACAAAAAGGCATGTACTCCCAGGGCGGCGACGGCGAGATCAGAGAGGAGGGAGGGAATTATTACCTGCACTCCTACGGCGCCTATTGGAACGGAATGTATTTCCCGGTCTGGGTCGGCGACGAAGATAACAGCGAGCATTACATCGACGTCACGATGCGCGTCCGCCCCGGCTTCGGCGGGCTCTATTTGGACAACGCCAGCTTCGATGAGAAGATGTTCTACATCCACACCGACAGGGACGGGACTGTGAGCATCAGTTATCCCGGCGGATATCAGACCTGGGGCAAGGTCGAGAGCGGCTGGCAGACCTGGGCCTGGCGCATCGATGTGAAGCACAAGGTCCTGGCCTGGATGTCCGTCAACGGCGAGATAAAGGAACTGGGCGTGCCGATCCGCTCTTCTTATCCCATTGCGCAGGGCCTCTGGCTCAAGGACACGACCAGCGGCGGTTCGGACTTCGACGACATCAGAGTCAAAGTGAACTACGACATCCCGAGGTGGACGGCCGCTATGGCTCCCTTCAAGAAAGGTAAATACAGCAGCAATCTTGTTCTCACGAACGTGCTCGGCTGCGAGGGATTGCCTTTCAGCGTCGGGATCGCGGAAGGGGACTTCAGCCTCTCGTCCAACAAGGGCGTATTAAACGACACCGCAAAGGTCACCGTTACCTACAACGGCGACATAAGAGAGAAAAAATACGCGACGGGCGTTCTCTGGGTGAGACTGAACGGCGAGGAGAAATATTTGCGCTTCGGCTGCCCGTGCGGCAGCAAAACGGAAGGCTGGGTGCTTTATGAATTCGGAAGCGACGAGCCCACCGGTCCTATTTCCGACGTCAACTGGAGCGTTTCACCAGGCAGCAAGCTGGAAGTCGCGGAAAACGAGGGCGACAAGTTCGTCTTCAAACGGCTGGTCAACGAAAACTTCGAGACTTACGACCTCAGAACGGACATGATCGGAAAAGGCGGCTGGTACGCGGCCTACGGTGAGAACAAAGTCAACGGCAACGCCATTATCAATGAAGACAGCGAAGGCAACAAATACCTCCGTTTGGGCAACACGGAAGGCTTATGGGGCGTGCATCTCGGCATGCCCGAATTCGACGACGGCTGGTGCAGAAGCTACGCCGGCCGCTACATCAGATTCCGCTGCCGGATCTGCCCGGAAGGGGACATCTCGAAGAACATCGGTTTCTGGGATCCCTCCATCATAGAGAACCAGCTCTGGTATGACAGCGGAAGCTACCGCGTGAACAGCCAGGCCTCCGACGACGGCCACGCGGAGTTCCATTCCAACGGCTCGATCGCTCCGGGCGCCTGGGCCGAGCTTGAACTTATCTACGACTCCGCCCACGTGACCGCCAGCGACGGCAAGTACAGGCACGTTCTCAGACAGGTCAGCATCAATGGGCAAAAAGAGAACTGCCGCGCGCTCTGCGGCCAGGAACAGCCCGGCGACGTCTTCACGGCCGTAAGGTTCTTCCAGTGGGGGAGCGGAGCGCTCTGCCTCGACGACGTCTGCGTAGACCTTGTCGCGGTCGTCGAGGACGAAGAGACGCTTGATCTGCCTTACGTGAACGAAAAAAGGCTTGTCTTCACAAGCGGTTCCGAAGAAGGTATGGCTCCCGAGGACGTCGGCGCTTTCTGCAGCCTGCAGTCTCCCTCCGGAGTCAGCGATTCTTTGGATCTCTATCTCTTTGCCGAAGTGAAGCTCTCCTCGACGCAGAAGGGGCTCTTCTACCTTACCCAGGATGTTGAGAGCCGCCAGTGTCAGAGCGTCCTGAGAGTCGACAACGGACAGGTGAGGCTTTCGATGTCCGATCTTGCCTCAAGGCCCGGCGTCGTAACCTGGAAAGGGGCGTGCGGCGACCCGCTTGACCTCAACGTCATCTCAAGCATCGGAGCGAATAAAAAATACCTGAGGGAAGTGACGTTCGCCGGCAGGTCCGTTTTCTTAAACGAAGAGATGACCGGCGAGGCGCTTTCTCCCGTCGACACGATAGACAAATTCAGGATTTACGGCTCCAAGGACGACGACAGGCTGGAGATCTCGAAACTGAGGATCGAATTGGGGCCGCAGATCCCGGAACCCGCCGCGCTTTTAGCTTTGCTTGCGTTGGCCTGCCTTGTTTGGAAAAGAAAATAACACAATAAAAATATAGGAATGATCATGAAAAAACTTTTAGCTTTGATCGCTCTTTGCGCGCTCTTTTCCGCTTGCGGGAAAAAGAAAGACCTTTCTCCGATCGTCGTGGACAACTTCAAAGACGGCGAAAGGATAACTTATCCCGTGCCTTTGTTCCGCGGCCACGGCCCCAGCGACATCACGGAAGTGACGGTTCTTAACAAGACGACGGGATCGACGTTGCAGTGCCCGGCCTGCAAGGGCCGCTTCAAAGCCTGGACGAAGCTAAAATTCGGCAAGAACGACATTGAGATCAGAAATGGCGATGTTGTCTGCAATATTTCTTTGAACTACGAAAGGCCGAAGACGGATTACCTCTACC
>JAFYHD010000180.1 GCA_017539325.1 bacterium
CTCTCGAATGCGTCTTGTGGCTCAGGGGCGACCTGGAGAAAAACATCCTTCCGGACTACCTGCTCGAGCAGCCGACCTCTTCGCCGCTCAAGGCTCTGAATAGGGAAGATCCGGCGCTCCTCATTCCCGGAGAAAGGGATGTTATTCTTACCCACGGACAGATACTTTCCCAGGCCTTCGCACTTTCCCAGACGATGCTGCCGGACGCCAGGGACGTGCTCTTCTCGACTTTCCCGCCTTCCAGCATAGAGTCCATTTCCTTCACGCTCTTCATGCCGCTCGTGACAGCCTCCTGCGTCGTCAACGCGGAGAGCCGCGATCCCGAACAATGCTTCGAGGCGCTTAGGAGGGAAGGAATCACGATCCTGCTTACAGACAGAAGCTTTGCCAGAGCCATGGCTTCTCGCTTTAGGAAGCTCATCCTCGAGGAAGGTGGACTCCGAAGAGTTAAGATAGCGAAACTCATGAAACGCCTGAATCTCCCCAATGTCCGGCTTCTTTCCGGTCTCAAGGAAAAGACCGGCATAAAGATCAAGCGTATCTACATCCTTGACGATGTCAAGGAGAAGACGTATTACTTCTTCGCTCCCATGTACGGGGCCCAGATCATGACCGGCTACGCCAGGAAGGAGACCGCCGGCATAGTTCTCCTATCCAGCGCCCTCAGGAACGCCTGCGGAGCCCAGGGAGCCCCCCTTCCCGATATCCAGGTGAAAGTACTAGGCGAAGACGGAAAGGCCCTCAAAAAAGGCGAGGAGGGCCGCCTGGCTTTCCGCGGACCTTTCGTCATCAAGAGCTTCTACAAAAAAGACCAAGAAGACGACGTCATCTTCAGGAATGGCTGGTACGTAACCGACACGATCGCCAGGGAAAACAAAGACGGCACCGTCACGATCATAAAGTGAGGAACAAGATGTCAAAAACATATACCGCCGCGATAATCATAATAGGGGATGAGATCCTCTCGGGCCGCACCCAGGACATAAACGCGAACTTCATCGCCGCCAGACTTCACCAGCGCGGCATTCACTTGAAGCGCGTCATAACCATCCCCGACGAGATGGACACCATCGTGGGTACCGTCAACGAATACAGAAAAACGTACGACGTAGTCTTCTCCTGCGGCGGCATCGGCGCTACTCCGGACGACCTCACCAGGGAAGCCATGGCCATAGCCTTCGGAACGACTCTCACTAGGAACAAGGAAGCCGAAGCCATGCTCAACGGCTACTACGGAGAGAGGATCAACGATCTGAGGCTCATGATGGCCGACCTCCCCAAAGGCTGTCGCCTCATCCTTAACGAACTTTCCGGCGCCCCCGGCTTCGTTCTGGAAAACGTCTACGTCTTCCCAGGCGTCCCGAAACTGATGCGCAAGATGTTCGACGTGATTGAGCCCGAACTCCCCTCTGGCAGCATCGTGACGCTGGAATATCTTTCCCCGATAGGGGAAACTCTTTTCGCCGACTTAATGGACGCGGCGCAGAACAAATATCCGGACGTGAAGATCGGCTCTTATCCGGAGCTCGACGAAGCGACCAACAAATGGCGCTGCAAACTCACCTTCACCTCTTCGACCGAAGAAGCCATCGCCCCCTGTCGCGACCAACTCCTTTCCGCCATCCAAGAAAGAGCGAAAAGAGCATAGCATTTTAAACGCAAGGCTTTTTTTACATTCGCTATCATAACAAATAGAAAAGCTTCAAAAGCTTGCTTTCTTGCGTTTGGTTCCATATCATGTGGATGAATTTTAAATTCACCACAAGTCCAATCGATATGGAAAACGAGATAATCATCTACCAGCCCGACGAAACGATAAAACTTGACGTTCGTCTGGAGAACGAGACGGTTTGGCTTTCGCAAGCCCAAATGTGCGAATTGTTCCAAAGAGATCAGTCTGTAATTGCTAAACATATAAAAAATACATTTAAAGAAGAGCTTCAAGGCAATAATAATTTTATGCAAAATTTGCATAATATTATTCCTGGACGTCCGGTAACTCTTTTTAACCTTGATGTTATCATCTCCGTCGGGTATAGAGTTAAGTCTTTGAGAGGAATACAATTTCGCAGATGGGCCACCAAAGTGTTAAAAGAACATCTTCTTAGAGGC
>JAFYHD010000181.1 GCA_017539325.1 bacterium
ACAGAGCCCGAGAAAAAGACCGCCTCTCTTAACGAGCCGGAAATTTTTTGATCGGCCTCGCTTCCAAGGATCATTTCGAAGCGGTCAGATCTTTCCTGGAAAACAAAAGCGCCAAGAATGTGAAACTCCTCTACAAGGAGCCGCCCGTAATTGAAGCTGAGTTCTCAGCCTCTTTAGTCGCTTCGCTTGTCAAAATGAGCGAAGTGATGAACGTTGAAAGGAAGGCCAAAAAGAAACTGATGAACGAAGTGGCCAGGACCGAAGGCCTCATGAACGTGGAGGCGGTGAACGAGACCGGCTACAAAGGGAAAGGCGTGACGGTCGTCGTTGCTGACACCGGCTTGGACAGCGGAGACTTTTCCAATATCCACGACGACTTCCAGGATAAAAACGTCATCGGCGTCGTCGGCGAAGCCAACACCTCGAGAACCGACTGGAGCGACATCAACGGCCACGGGACGCACGTGGCGGGCTCCGCTACGGGCACGGGCGCCCACTACGGCGGCCGGTACGCCGGCACGGCACCGGAAGCCGACCTTTACTTCCTCTGCATCGGCGACAGTTCCGATTATCTGGTAGACATAACGGACGGCGACATAGAGAGAGCCTATGCCGCCGGCGGCAGGGTCATAAACAACAGCTGGGGCTCGTCATCCTGGAATTACGGGGGCGAATATAATGCCGAAGCGCAGCGTTACGACACTATTTCAAGGCAGTATCCCGATCTGCTTTTGATCTTCGCCGCCGGGAACGAAAACTGCAAGATCGATCTGGAGAACAATTTCAGCCTTTCTTACGAGGGCGTCACCAAGAACTGCCTGACGGTGGGCGCCTCGGAAAACTACCGCCCGGAGCTCTCCTACTACTACTACGGCATGCTTTTCGACGACATTGACATCGACGACCCCTATTTCTACGACCAGCCCGCCGAGCCGAACAACAAAACGCAGCAGGGCATGGCCTGCTTCTCAAGCCGCGGCCCCGCCAAGGACGGCCGCTCAAAACCCGACATCGTGGCGCCGGGCACCTGGATCTATTCTGTGGAATCGCTTTACGACGACACCAACGATGGCGAAAGAAGCTCCTGGTACACTTACAAGTTCGGCACTTCCATGGCCGCTCCCTTGACCGCCGGAGCCTGCGCCGACATCATCCAGTTCCTGAGGGAAAAGAAACAAATTCCCGCTCCCTCCTCCGCCCTTGTTAAAGCCGTGATAATAAACGGCGCCAGAAGCATGGGCAACGGCCAGTTCGACGACGCCGTCGAGATCCCAAGCGAAGTCCCCAACCACGTCAACGGCTTCGGACATGTCGACCTTGCTACCAGCCTAGTGCCCGCGGCGGGCGAACTCTTCGTAGCGGAAGGCTCCATAGAAGAGACCGGCAGCGAAGCGGCCTATTCCTTCACCAAGGCCGGCGACGGTCCCCTTTCCGCCACGCTCTGCTGGAACGACTATCCCGGAACGCCCGGCGCGTACGTTGCCCTGGTCAACGATCTCGACATCACCGTAACTGTTGGGGAAGACACCTATTATGCCGGTGGGAAAAATATCCACAACGATTTCCTCAACAACTGTGAGCGCGTCCAACTTAGTGACATTCCTCCCAACAAAAAGGTCGAGATCAAAGTTTCCGGCTACAGCGTCATGGAAGGCCCCCAGAGTTTCGCGCTCTGCGTTTCCGGCGCTAACGCCGTTCCCGAACCGGCCTTCGCTTTCATCTCTTTACTTATCGCTATGCTTTTTATCAAAAAGGTTGGATAAACTCATGAAAAAACTTTTCGCCATTCTCCTGCTTTACTCTCTTTCTGTTCCCCTTTCAGCTGATCCCGGGCTGATCAGACTCGCCAACGCTGTGATCGATCCGTCTTCGCCTAAAATCGCCGGCACTGAAACGATCGGATCCTCCCCCACCGCCGAGGGCCAGTACCAGTTCATCGTGCAGCCGGAACGCAATTTCAGCGCGGCGGATATGCAGGAAATAGCCGCGCTCGGCTTGAAGAAGATCGGCCTCATTCCTCCCAACGCCTACATCTTCCTGGCCAGCAAGGATCAGATAAAAACTCTTGAAGAGATCTTCCCTCTTATTTATTGCGGCGAATACAAACCGGAATACAAGATCGTCTCATTGGGATTCCAAAACAGGATCACGTCAACGGACGCTTCCGAAAAAGTTCTGTTGGGCCTTGCAACCATTGAAAGCTATGACGCGGTAGCGGAATTTTTGAAAGAGCGAAACGTCGCGGAATTCAAGCTGCTCCACAACGATCCTCCCGTCGTTGAGGTGAAGATCCCTCTTTCCCTGGTTCCTGATCTTTCGAAATTAAGCGGCGTTCTGTCCGTCGAACCCAAGCCTAAAAAGAAACTCATGAACGACGTCGCCAGATCCGGCGAGCTGATGAATGTCGATTCCGCCAACGAATCCGGTTATACCGGAAAGGGCGTTATGGTGATAGTGGCGGACACCGGTTTGGACAGCGGCGACCTTGCCACTATCCACGACGACTTCCAGAACAAGAACGTCATAGGCGTCCTGGCTGAAAACAACGACAAAGCCGAGGATTGGCGCGACATACACGGACACGGTTCGCATGTAGCTGGTTCGGCGACCGGGACCGGCGCCCATGAAAACGGCAAATACGCCGGAACAGCCCGGGACGCGGACCTGTACTTCATACGCTTTCTGACCGACTCGGGTGAGATTGTCGAACTTACGGACGGCGATATTTCAAAAGCTTACAACGCCGGCGGACGCGTAATGAACAACAGCTGGGGATCCGGCTACTCAGGTTTCAAGGGCGAATACAATTCCGAAGCGAAACTCTACGACAGTTTGAGCAGAAAATATCCCGATTTCCTCATATTATTCGCCGCGGGCAATGAAAATTACGAATTCAGCACCAAAGATAATTGCACCCTCGGCATGGAAGCTGTGGCTAAAAATATTGTTACCGTCGGCGCCGCGGAAAGTTACCATCCGGAATTCACCACAACTTACGGTCAGCTTTACGGAAGAACTTTAGACTCCTCCAGTCCCTATTACAACGACAAGATTGGTGAACCGTACAACCAAACACAGCAAGGCATGGCCTGCTTTTCCAGCAGAGGCCCGGCAAAGGACGGCAGAGCAAAACCGGATATCGTAGCACCCGGCACCTGGATCAATTCTGTGAAATCCCTCTACGACGACATCAACCAGGGAGAGAGAAAATCTTATTACACTTACGATCACGGGACATCCATGGCCTCGCCTCTGACCGCCGGCTCCGCCGCCTGCGTTTTGCAGTATCTCAAAGAAAACACCGACATCGCCGCCCCCTCCTCCGCGCTCATTAAAGCTGTTCTGATCAACGGCGCCAGAAATATGGGCAAGGGGCAGTTCACCAACCGCACCGAGATCCCGGAAGTCACACCCAACTGCGTGAACGGTTTCGGACATGTCAACCTTAATGAGAGCCTTGATCCCTCCCGCGGCGAACTGTTCGCCATGGAAGGCACGATTGAAGAAACCGGGAAGACCGTTTCCTATTTCTTCACCAAGGAAAGCGAGGGCCCTGTTTCCGCGACACTTTGCTGGACAGATTATCCCGGCACAGTGGGCGCGCAGCTAGCCTTGGTCAACGACCTTGACATAATCGTGAGCGACGGTGAGAACGAATATTATTCCGGCGGTCAAAGCGAATCCAACGATCACATCAACAACATAGAGCGCTGCCAGGTCGGCGACTTCCCTGCTGGGAGCAGCATAGAAATCAGGGTTAGCGGCGTCAGCATCATGGAAGGACCCCAGGCCTTCGCGCTCTGCGTTTCCGGCGTGGACGAGGTCGTTCCTGAACCGGCCTCCTACGCGGTTATCCTCATTTTCATGGCATTCTTTACATTAGCAAGAGCCAGATCTTAATCCGTCCAAGTCATCTCTTTTTCGACTTCGTAAAACTTTTGGCCGTCCCAAATAGGGGCGTCAAGGAAAGCTTGCGCGCATTCTCCACGCTCTTTGCTTTCATGAGACCAAACATAGCCTTGACATAAAGGATCTTTTGAATCATAAGGCTCTTCAATCTCTAATGTTAGATGATGAATCCCATCTTCATACCATCCCTGAACAAAATATTTTTTCCCACGGAAAAGAAAATACATTTCAGTGCCGTAATATAAATTGTCGACAAATTCTTTTACATCTCCATCGATCATATTTTTACTCCCACAAAATATTTTTTAAAGTGTTTTCTCATAGCTTTTGGCATCCTATGGGTGGTCCTGTTGAAATTGTCGTCGTAAGTATGATAATGTAGAACCGGTTTATCTTTAGGACCTATTTTACCTTCCCTGTGATATGCCAATTCGTACCTTAATTTATGCTCTTTGTTGTAGAGTCTCATCTCGCGAAAAGTACCATCAGGATTGAGTTTTATATAGGCCCAACTTGAATGCGATTCCTCCGGTAAGCTGTGTTTACCATTAAGTCCTGTCAGCACTTTTATTCCTTTGATTTTTCCGGAAGTCTTGTAAGTGTATCGAACATTTTTTCCGTTTGCATAAGTTCCGCGTCCTCCCATATTATTTCTTGCTCCTATTATTATACTCTATCACTACAATTTCCCCATCCATACCCTTGAATGTTTTCCCGTAGCAAATAACTGTTTCTGGACTTATGATTCTCAACATTTCTTTATATCCGAGCATAAATTTATGCTCACTCTTTCTGCACCCTAGCGTACTGACAGCCACGACCGATCCTCTTTCCACTCCGTCAAAACAAAAATCAAAGCTTTGGCTGGTGCTCCAACTGATCGTGGGAATAACACTTAATCCTTTTGACTGCCAATAAAAACCACACCAACGATTCTGCCCAACATTGCATATTTGCTGCCATAATGGCATTTCGGCATACAGAGAAAAATCAGGCGTTAACACGAAGGCGTATTGAGAAAGTTTTTGAAAACTTCTGTCCGGATGACGAAACACATCTCTAAATCTATAATCATCCACAAAGAAGTGCACTCCCTTTAACCTGTTCCCGTCACTATCATGCGGTTTCGTATCCGAATATGGGATAAGCTGGATTTTATCAATATCGATAGTCTGCCTTCTCACCAAAGGCAACTCATACTTACCCGTTTGTTCGGATGAATTTCTTAAAAACAGAGGATCTTTTCTCATAATTTTAGCATTCATATTTAATGCACTGTTTAAAACTATGCATTGTAATTATCCTCATTGTAAATCGATCTATGTTTACTTTTTGTTATTTTTGTTTATCGCTTAATGAAACGAAAAATTATTTATCTTTGAGCATGTTTATAAGAACAACCGGATGAAAATTAGGGATTTTACACTTCTCTGCTTTGGAGATTTTCTGTATTGGCAATTAAGTTCCGAATTCTTTTTTCCCACTTGCGCTATGTCTTTTTATAGCGTTTTTTTAATCTCTTGCGTTTACGTTGAATTTATTGTGAAATGAGGGATAATAACCATAAACCTGGAGTGATATATGCAGCAGCAAGAGAATCAAAACATCGAATATAAGGAGATCTGGAGAGACGAGTGCCTGAAATGGATATGCGGCTTTGCCAACGCTCATGGCGGAACCATCTATGTCGGAGTCAATGATTCCGGCAAAGTTATTGGCCTGCAAAATGTCAGAAAACTTATGGAGGATATTCCAAATAAGATCCAATCCAGTTTAGGGATCATAGCTGACGTAAACAAACATACAGAGAATGGGCTGGACTACATCGAAATAATAGTTGAGCCGAGCTCTTTCCCAATCAGTTATCACGGCGAGTTCCACTATCGCTGCGGAAACACAAAACAGCAGCTTAGAGGAATGGCCTTATCGGAATTTGTCATGCGTAAACTTGGCGTCCACTGGGAGGACGGAACAGTAGATAACTTAACTGTTGATGATCTGGACGAGGAAAGCTTTAGGATATTTAAGAGAGAAGCTCTTCGCAAAAAACGAATGACCAAGGAAGAACTTGACATTCCCAGAGAAGAACTCCTTAACAAACTGCAGCTAATGGAAAACGGCAAGTTGAGACGATCAGCGGTACTTTTGTTCTACCACGATCCTTCGATCCTTCAGAACGGCACTCATGTTCAGGTTGGTAAATTCGCCAACAGGGTAGATATTTTATACCACGACATGCTGGAAGGATCTTTGATAACGACGGCTGACAAAATTGTTGACTTGATTTTCTTAAAGTATTTGAAAGCAAAAATTACTTTTGAGCATGACAGACGAATGGAAACATACCCGTACGCTCGCGAAGCCGTTCGCGAGGCAGTATTCAACGCTATGATACACAATTGCTACATTCCGGGAACTCCCATACAGATACGCATCGACGAGGACGAGATGATGATAAGCAATACCTGCGTTCTGCCTGAGGGATGGGATTTGGATTCTTTCATGACCAAACACTCTTCAAAACCATATAATCCCAATGTGGCAAAAGTTTTTTATCTCGCCGGATATATTGAGCATTGGGGACGAGGAATCGAAAATATCTTTGACGCTTGCAAGAAACTCGGAGCCGAACCTCCGGTGTACGAATTAATTGGATATACCTTGCAAGTACATTTGAAGGCGTTAAAAAGTGCGTTGATTGATGAGCAAAAACTTTCAGATGTCGGGAAGGATGTCGGGAAGGATGTCGGGAAGGATGTCGGGAAGGATGTCGGGAAGGATGTCGGGAAGGATGTCGGGTTAGCCAACAAAATTATCGGATTAATTCTGAATAACCCAAAAATAACAATTCCAGAAATTGCCAAAAAAATAGAAGTAACATCAAGAACCATTGAGCGAGAAATTAAAAAATTACGAGAAAGTGGATATTTAGTTCGTGTAGGTGGCAGAACCTTTGGACATTGGGAAGTCAAAGATTAGTATTTTAAAGTATCAAAGTGATACTTTGGATGATACTTTGGAGACATAAAACTTTCGTAATTTTATTGTCTGAACAATAAAATATGGTGATCTTTTCGTTAAATTATAGCAATTGCGCTCAGACGGGATCGACGTCGACTTGGCATTTGACCAGAGAAGTGCTCTTGAGGTTTGCCTTGATAGGACGCAGAAGCGTTTCCATGGCGCGCATGACGTTATTTACGCGCATGTGCAATTGCCAGCGGTATTCGTTGAAGGCGAAGGAGGGATAGGCCTCCTCCACTTCCGTCAGATAGAAGTAGCCGGGCAGGGCTTTGGAAAGGCTTACTATCTTCTTCCTGGCCTTGCTGGCGGCTTCGTAGGCTTTGGCGCTGTCCTTGGAGCGGAAGATTATTTCTATGATGTGGCTGAAGGGAGGATAATTCAGCGTCCTGCGCTCCTCCAGCTCTTTTTTGACGAAGCCGTCCCAGTTGCTTTTGGTGGCGAAAATCAGCGTAGCGTCTTCCGGTGTGAAGGACTGCACGATGGAGCGGCCGGCTTTGGCGCCTCTGCCCGAGCGGCCCACCACCTGGGTGACCAGTTGGAAAGTCCTTTCACCGGAGCGGAAGTCCGGGGTGTTGAGGGAAATGTCAGCGTTCAAAACGCCCACCAAAGTCACGTTGTGGAAGTCCAGTCCCTTGGCGATCATCTGGGTGCCTAAGAGAATGTCGAACTCGTGGGAGGCGAAATCGGAAAGGATCTTTTCGTGCGCTCCCCTTTTGTTGGTTGTGTCGCGGTCCATGCGGCCTATCTTCGCTTCCGGGAACATGGCGTGGAGAAGATTCTCAACTCTCTGCGTGCCGTAGCCGGCGGGCTTGAGCTGCGTTCCGCATTCCTGGCAATTGTAGGGCGGAGCGTAATCCTCGGTGTAGCCGCAAAGGTGGCATTTCAGCTGGTTGTCCCTTTTGTGGTAGGCCAAAGGAACTGAGCAGCTGGGGCATTTTTTAGTTTCGTAGCATTCCGGGCAGATGAGCCTGGGAACGTAGCCGCGGCGGTTCAAAAACAGAATGGCCTGCTCTCTTTTACCTAGGCATTCCGTCAAAGCGGATTTTAGGGAACGCGAGATGAGCCCGAACTGTGAGGCGACCTGGACTTCCTTGTTGAGATCGACCAGTTCCGTCTTGATGTCGGCTACGGCGCAGACTCTTTTCGTGAGGCTAAGAAGCGCGTATTTGCCAAGCTTGACGTTGCGGATGCTTTCCAGCGAGGGCGTGGCGGAGCCAAGAATGACCGGGCAGTTTTCCAGCTTCGCGCGCATGACGGCCAGGTCCCTGGCGTTGTAGTAGGGCGCCTCGCCGTTCTGCTTGTAGCTGCCCTCGTGCTCCTCATCCACTATGACGCAGCCGAGGTCGCTTACGGGCGAAAAGATGGCGGAGCGGGCGCCCACGACCACTCTCGCGCTGCCTTCCCTGATGCGCCACCACTGGTTGTGGCGCTCCTTGTCGCTCTGGGCGCTGTGAAGCACGGCGACTTTCGAGCCGAAGCGGCCGCGGAAGCGGTCGGCGGTCTGGGGAGTAAGGGCGATCTCGGGGACGAGCACGATGGCCGTCTTGTTGGCTTTGAGGGCTTCCTCGATGATGTGCAGGTAGACTTCCGTCTTGCCGCTGCCTGTGACGCCGTGCAGAAGGAAAGCGGCGAACTCATTGCGCTTCTCCAGAACTTTTTCCACGGCGGTCTTCTGGTCTTCCGTTAATTCGGGCGGAACATTGGGAAGGGCCGCCTCGTCGTCCCTCAGGGACCAGTGCTGTTCCAAGGCCGTTTCCAAAACGCCCGCTTTTTCCAGCGCCCTTATGGAAGCGAGGTCGCATTCCGACCTTTCTTTCAGCTGCTGAAGAAGAAAGGGCGTCTTCTGGTCGGATGAACCTTTTCTCACGATCAGGCAGCGCAGGATATTGCGCTTTTTCCAGAAACGCTCGGGAGTGTTTTCGTAAAGCTCGTTCAGTTCCTTCAGATCTTTTTTTATCTTGACCACGTGCACCATGCCGCAGTCGGAAGCGCGGTGGCGGACGGGCGCCGGGAGGAAGCATCTCAAAGCCTGACCCAAGCCGCAGAAATAATACTCCGAGACGAAAAGCGCGAGACGCATCAGAGGGGAAGTGATCATCGGCTTCTTGTCGACCAGGGAAAGAATGTCTTTCAGCTTCACGCCTTCAGGAACGGCGGGATCTTCATCCACTATGTAGCCGATCCTCTGGGAATGACCCAAAGGCGCCATGACGCGCGTTCCCATTACCGCGCCGGCTCTCAGATCTTCCGGAACGCTGTATGTGTAATGGGTGTCGAGGTTGGCCTCGAAGGCTATGGAAACGTAACTTGGCATGCTCGGCTTTTATAATACAAAAAAACGCTCCGCGTTTTTGTCAGTCAATTTTTCCGCTTCCTCTATGGTCAGGCCTGTCGCTTCCGCATACGCTTCGGCGACTTCCATCACCTGCGCGGGCCTGACGAAGGGAGGCCTAACTTTGTCGGTCCCGATATAGGGGCTGTCGGTCTCGAAAAGAACTCTGTCCCTTGGCACGAAGCGGGCCAGGTCGAGAACTTTTTTGGCGTTCGTTCTCGTTAGTGTTCCGGAGAAACTGACGTAGGCGCCAAGCTCGAGGAAAGGCTTGACCTGTTCCCTCGAGCAGGAGCAGCTGTGGAGCAGGAAAGGAACGCCGTACTCCTTGAGAGGCTCCAGAAGGTCGGAATAGGCCTTGCGGCAGTGGATGACTAGTGGTTTATCGTGTTTTTTGGCAAAGGCCGCTTCCCGGGCAAACCAGGCCGTTTGCTGGGGCTTCTGGCTGTCGTTAGGAACGTAATCGAGCCCGACTTCGCCGACGGCGAGGCATTTCGGATGTTTCACGAGCGTTTCCCTGAGCTCCGGATCGTCCCCTTCCGCAATGAAGAGCGGATGGACGCCGATGGCGAAATACACGAAGGGGTATTTTTCCGCGATGTCCCTGCCCCTTTGCCAAAAGTTTTTGCTGTAGGCCGGAACAAGGAAACTTCTTACGCCGGCGGTTTGAGCCTCATTTATCACGTTGTCCAGATCGCCATAGATAACTTCGTCAGTCAGATGGGCGTGGACGTCAAACATAGAAAAATTCTTTCCCGTCTTGGGTGCGGGAACGTATTTGGCCTTTCTTTAAGAGATCTTTTATGAGTGATTCGGTCTTTTCTTTCGGGTATCCTTTGGCTTCGATCAGATCTTCCAGGGACATTACCCTGTGGCTTAGGGTCTCCATTAGCTCTTCCTCGCTGACGGCTCTTTCCTCTTTGAGCGGCGCGGAATGATAGGAGGCTATGACTTCCGCCTTGGGGATGAAGTAGCGCGCCCATTTTTCCATTTCTTCCCTCGGGATGGGCAGGACTTCTTTTTCGGCGGGCGGCCTGACGGCGGTATTGAGCTGGACGCAGTTCACCTTCAGGGAGCGCGACAGGAGAGAAAGCGCGGTCATTTGATCCTCGTTGTCGTTGATGCCGGGAACGAGGAAAACTTCGAGGTCGACTCTCCCCTTTCCGCGGTATTCCTCGCAGAAAGTTTTGAGCCCGTCCAGATAATCGGCGAAGGGAAGGTCTGGCGCCGGGCGGTTAAGCTTCTTGAAGGTCTTTTCGTCCGCGGCGTCGAGGCTCGGCATGACAACGTCGGCTAAGAGCGCCGCTTCCCTCACTTCCTCGAGGTAGAAAAGCGTGCCGTTCGTAATGAGGCAGAGAGGAAGCTTGGTTATCTCCTTGGCGCCTTTTATGATCTCCGTCAGGGACTTGTAAAGTGTAGGTTCGCCGGAGCCGGCGAGCGTTACGATATCGGCTTCGCCGCCTTTGTCCTTCCAGTCTTTCAGTTCGCCTAAGACTTCCTCCACCGGGAAATAGTCTTTCCTTTCGATCGTTTTAGCGGTGGTGCGTCCGCACTCGCAGTAAACGCAGTCCAAGCTGCACGTCTTGAAGGGAATGAGGTCTATGCCCAGGGAACGTCCGAGCCTTCTGGAGGCCACGGGCCCGAAGATATGTTTATACTTGCTTGTCATTCAGATACTTCATGACCATTGTGACGTCGTTCCAGACTTTCCTTCTCACTTCCACGGTGTATTCCCTGAGGACGTAGGAGGGATGATACGTCGGCATAACGGGGATCGCCATGCCGTCTATTCTCAAAGTGTGGAAAGCGCCGCGCAAAGCGTTGATGCCGGACTTGGTGTTCAAAAGGTAGCGTGAAGCGAAGGCGCCGAGCGCGATTATGACCTGCGGCCGCACGATCCTTATCTGGCAGGCCAGCATCGGGGTGCAGTTGTCGATCTCGTTGGGCTGGGGATCGCGGTTCATGGGCGGGCGGCACTTCAAAACGTTGGCGATGTAGACGCTCTTTCTCGGTATCTTCATGCCTTTTTCGATGATGTCCGTCAGAAGCTCGCCGGCCCTGCCGACGAAAGGTTCTCCCTGCAGGTCTTCATCTTCCCCGGGCGCTTCGCCGATGAACATGATCTTCGCCTCGGGGTCGCCGCTGCCGAAGACCAGGTTGCTCCTGGATTGACAGAGGGCGCACTGCCTGCAGCCGAGGGCGTATTCTTTCAAACGTTTCAGCTCTTCCGTTTTGGAACCAGAGCCAATTCTGAAGGGTTCCCTGAATTTATTGAGCGGTTCGCTCTCGACCTTCTTGGCCGGTTTTTTGGCGGCGGCTGTTTTCTTTGCCAGATAAGCCTTGACGTCGCCCGGGTCGGGAGGAAGCGATTCTGGCGCTACTTTTTCCCAATTGCCGAGCGTTATCTCCTGGCGGAGATAGTCTTTTATTAGGGGTATCAGGGAGCTGTTACTCATCTTTTTTCGGCTCTTCCATATCTCCGCGGCGCCTGACGCCCCAGAGTCTGGTGACGTCCAGGACGCCGAATTTCTTAAAGCCAAGGAGTATGACGATCGTCAGCACGACGAGGATTATCCCGGCGTACTGGTTGCTTCTAAGAGAGAGAGCCAAAGCCGCCAAGCCTAAGAGCAGACAGAAGCCGTAAAGCACCAGAACTGTCTCGGGGTGCGTAAGCCCGCTGTACATGATCTTGTGATGGATGTGCTGGGCGTCGGACTGGAAGGGGTTCTCCCTTCTGACCGTCCTGCGCAGGAAAGCCAGCGTCGTGTCGAGGATGGGAAGGCCCAAAGCGATGATGGGGACTAAGAGGGCGACGCTCGTGGCGCTGATCTGCGAGCTCCTTATCGCCATGCAGGCCACCAGGAAGCCAAGGAAAAGCGCTCCCCCGTCTCCCAAGAATATCTTGGCGGGATAGAAGTTGTAGCGCAAAAATCCCAGCACGGCGCCCAGGACGATGGCGCAGACGACGCTCGGGAAAATGAAGAGCGTGAACTGCTCGGGCCTGGTGTGGGAGAGCATCCTGGAATTGACGAAAATGACGGCCGCCACGATGAAGATGATCCCGCCGCACAGCCCGTCCAATCCGTCGGAAAGGTTGATGGCGTTGGTGATGCCGACGAGCCAGATCAAGGTGAAGGCGATGGCCATCCAGGGATAGAAATCCAGCGTCGGACCGAAGGGGTTCGTGATCTTGGCGATCACGATGCCGTTGCCGATGACAAGGCAGCTCGCCACGATCTGGAAGACGAACTTCGTCGCCCAGCTGAGCTGCAGAAGGTCGTCGACCACGCCGAGCACGGCCACGATAAGCAAACCGCCGAAAATGGCCAAAGTCTGCGGCTGCAGGAACTCTTTGGCGACGGTGGGATTGAGGAAGGCCGCCAAAACGGCTGTTAGGGCGAAAGCGGCTACGAGCGCCGCTCCGCCGAGCCTCGGGATCTGGCGGTTGCCGATGTGGCGTCCGCCGACCGGGCCGAAGAGTTTCTTCTTCAGGGCGAAAGCGAGCGTGAACTTTGTGAAGAGCAAAGTCAGTATGAGGGCGACAACGAACAGCACTATGAAGAGCGCCGGCTTAACTTCGCCCTGAGGAGTTGAGAAAAATTCGTAGATCCTGCTCATTTATCGGCTGTGAGCGATTTCACGCACTCGCTGGTGTAGGCTTTGGACACCGCCATGGTGTCCTTCATGATCGCGTCCTGGGCTCTGAGCCAGGCGTTGCCGGGCTCGCTGTGGTAGAAATCAAGCAAGGCCTGGATGGTCTCTTTGCTCAGGTGGCGTTCGTAAACGGGGATGACGCGCCGCATAAGTACGTCGGTCTTTATGGCCTTCCTTAAGCTGGGCCTGATCTCCTCCGGCATGGCGGCCACGATGGAGTTGATGGAAAAATCCAGCGTGGAATACATGTCGGTCGCCATCATCAGTTTGATCACCAGATCGCGTTTTTCTTTGGCTTCCAGATTCACGAAACCGGAATTCTGGGCCAGAAGGAGTGAGGCTCCTCCCAAAAGGAAGAAAACTATCGCAAAAAATACGCGGCGCATAAACACCCCCTATTTATTATTGTTCGGTAACTTCAGCTTTGGAAACGACGAACCTAAGGGTCTTCTCCTGAAGGATGCCGCTTCTCAGTTCGTCCAATTTGCCGGACTGCTCGAACATTCTGAAGACCCACGTCACGGGACGCCCGAACATTCTGGCGTATTCCTGCAGACGGGGCATGATGTCGTCGGCGGTAAGAACGATCTTCTCCTTGTCGGAGATGTAGCCGATGATGAATTCGGCGGCCACGTCGGTCTTAGCGCGCTCTTCGCACTGCGGCTTGATCTTTTCGGCTTCCTTCTGGAGCTCTTCCTCCTTCATTCCGCCTCTCATCTTGTTTTCCAGCTCGCGGCGCATGATATTGTTGGTCTGAGCTTGGACGAAATACGGAGGCAGCGGAATGGGATTGTTCTTGACGAGCTGCTCTCTGGCGAGTTCGCAAAGGCGGTTCTGCTCCACTTCAGCTTTGTTCTGGGTGAAGGCTTCCTTCACCTTGACGCGCAATTCGTCGACCGTCTTGATGTTCGGGTCGATCTTGGCGGCCAGTTCGTCGTTCACTTCCGGAACGGAGCGTTCCCTGATGCTCTCCAAGGTGACCGTGAAGGTCAGTTTCTGGTCGCGGTATTCCTTCATGAAGAACTCGGAGCCGGAATTGAGCTCGAAGGTCTTCGTTTCGCCTTTCTTCATGCCGGCGATCTCGGCGCAGAAGCCGGGAGCCGGAGTGTTGCGGTCCTGAGCCACTTCGACCCAGGCGGAGTCTCTCTTGAAGACTTCTTTTTCGCCCAAGGTCGCTTTGTAAGTGCAGACGGACCAGTCGCCGAACTTGGCCGGACGGTCGGTCTTCACTTCTTCGTAGGTGGCGAAGCGCTCGGCAGCCAAAGCGATCTCTTTCTCAACTTCCTCGTCGGTCACTTCCGTCTTGCGGCCTTTCAATTTCAATCCGGTGTACTGGATGTTCTCGACCTTGGGGGCGACTTCGAATTCGATTTCGAAAGAAAGATCGCCTTCGGCGGGATAGACCGGCTTTTCCTTCATGCCAGGCTCAGTGACGACATGCAGACGGTACTGTTTGACAAGGGCTTTGACGACCTTGTTGATCATGTCGTCCATCGCTTCCTGTTCGAAATATTCCTTGAACTTGGCCTCGACCATGGAACGCGGGGCTTTGCCGCGGCGGAAACCGGGCAGTTCGATCATTTTGCTGTTCCTGAGGAGGGCGCTTTCGTAAGCGGCTTTAAGCTCCTTCTGGCCGACGGTGGCTTTCACGACCACTTCGCAGGGAGTCTTCGTTGATATTTCAGCTTTGATTGCCATAAATTTAATCTGATTGTTTTGGTTATATTTAGTTTATTCTTTTTCCGTTTCATTTTCCTCGGGCAGGAGTTCGCCCTGGGTCGGGCCGGACTCTTCCCCGCCCTCTTCCTCGGCTTCTTCCAATCCGGTCGTGAAGACTCGGGCGGCGGCGACCAAAGAATCGCCTTCGTCAAGCCTGGCGGCCAAGACGCCCTGGGTGTTGCGGCCGATCTCGCGGAACTCGCCGGCGCGCGTCCTGATCAGCTGCCCGCCCTGCGTCACCATGACGATCTCGGTGGTGGGATCGACGGTGAAGGCGGAGACCACCTTGCCGTTCCTTTCGGTCGTCTTGATAGCGATCAAGCCTTTGCCGGCGCGGCGCTGGATATGGTATTCGTGGAAGGTCGTGCGCTTCCCGTAGCCCTGTTCCGTCAGGACCAGGACGCTGGTGTTCTCGTCGCTGACGACTTCCATGCCGATGACGTAGTCGTTGTTCTCGAGCTTGATGCCTCTGACACCCTTGGTGTTGCGGCCCAGCTCTCTGGCGTCCTGCTCAGAGAAGCGGATGGACATGCCGTTCCTGGTGAAGAGAATGACGTCGTCGTTGCCGCCGGTCATCTTGGCCGTGCAGATGGTGTCGTCGTCTTCCAAATTGATGGCGATAAGGCCGCTCTTGCGCATATTGCGGAACTCGTTGAGTTTCGTCTTCTTGACGATGCCTTTCCTCGTGCAGAGGATGACGCTCTGGGTGTCGTTGAAGCCCGTCACGCGCAGAATGGAAGAGATCTTCTCTCCGCTCTCCACCTGAAGGAGGTTGACGATCGCCTTGCCGCGGGAATCGCGCGGCATCTGCGGGATCTCATAAGCTTTGAGCCAGTAGACCTTGCCGGCGGAAGTGAAGAAGAACAGATAATCGTGCGTGGAAGCCGTGAAGACCTGCTCCACGAAATCCTCTTCCTTCGTGCCAACGCCGCGTATCCCGCTTCCGCCTCTGTGCTGGCTTCTGAAAGCCGAGACCGGGCAGCGTTTGATATATCCGGAGTGCGTCACGGTGATGACGGTCGTCTCGTTGGCGATAAGGTCTTCCATCTTGAGGTCGTCCGCGGAACCCGCGAGAGCGGTGCGGCGCTCGTCGCTGTAGCGCTTCTTGAGGTCTTCCAGTTCGTCGATGATAAGGCTGATCAAAACCTTCTCGTCAGACAAAACGCTCTTTAAGAAAGCGATCTCTTTCATAAGGTCAGCCAGTTCCTCTTCCAGCTTTCCGCGTTCCAGACCGGTCAGCTGATAGAGTCGCATGTCTAAGATCGCCACGGCCTGGGGTTCGGTGAAGCCGAACTTGTTGATGAGGCCGACTCTCGCTTCGTCACGGTCCTTGCTGGCCCTGATCAAAGCCACGACCTTGTCGATGATGTCGAGGGCTTTCAGGAAGCCTTCCACGACGTGCGCGCGCTTCTCAGCCTTGGCCAGGTCGAAAGCGGATCTTCTCGTCACCACTTCTTTCCTGTGGTTGACGAAGCTGTGCAGGCACTGCTTGAGGCCGACCGTCCTGGGCTGCCCGTCTTCGATGGCGATGAGGATCGCGCCGAAGGTCATCTGCAGCTGCGTGTGCTTGTAGAGCTGGTTCAGGACCACGTCGGGTATCTCGCCTCTCTTCAGTTCCACCACGATGCGGATGCCTTCCTTGCTGGATTCATCCCTCAGGTCGGAGATGCCGGTGATCTTCTTGTCGTTGACCAGTTCGGCGATCGAGGTGACGAGGTTGGCTTTGTTGACGGTGTAGGGTATCTCGGTGATGACGATGTTGTCTTTGCCCATCTTTCCGGGCTCGACGCCCGCCGCGCCTCTTATTTTCAGCCTGCCGCGGCCCGTCTTGTACATGTTGATGATTTCTGAGTTGCCGCAGATGATGCCGCCCGTCGGGAAGTCCGGCCCGGGCAGGACGGTCATAAGTTCCTGAAGCGACACTTCCGGATTCTTGATGAACATGACGAGAGCGTCGCAAAGTTCGCCCAAGTTGTGCGGCGGAACGTTGGTCGCCATACCGACGGCGATGCCGCTCGTGCCGTTCAGAAGAAGCTGCGGGACTTTCGTCGGCAGCACCGTAGGCTCGGGAACGGTCTCGTCGAAGTTCGGCATGAAGTCCACGGTGTCCTTGTCGATGTCAGCCAGCATCTCTTCCGCCAAAGCGGTCATGCGGCACTCGGTGTAGCGGTAGGCCGCGGCGGAGTCGCCGTCGATGGAGCCGAAGTTGCCCTGGCCGTCCACCAGAGGATACCTCATGCTCCAGGGCTGCGCCATGCGGACAAGCGTGTCGTAAACGGCCGAGTCGCCGTGGGGATGGTACTTCTTCAAGACTTCGCCGACCACGCCGGCGCACTTGGAGTATTTTCTGTTGTGCAGAAGACCTTCCCGGAACATCGCGTAAAGAACGCGGCGGTGCACCGGTTTCAAACCGTCCCTGACTTCCGGCAGGGCGCGGCTGATGATCACGCTCATGGCGTAATCGATGAAGGATTTTTTCATCTCGGCCGATACGGAGACCGGCTGGACTTTTTCAGTGCTTGTGTAAAGATTCTGATCCATATATGTCTATCCTTTAGATATCAAGATTGGTCACGAACTTGGCGTTCTCCTCGATGAAGGTGCGGCGCTTGTCGACGTCCTCGCCCATCAGGATGGAAAATACTCCGTCGGCTTCCACCGCGTCTTCGACTTTCGCTTTCAGAAGCAGTCTGCGGGCCGGATCCATGGTCGTATCCCAGAGCTGCTCGGGGTTCATTTCGCCCAAGCCTTTGTAGCGCTGGATCTGCAGACCCTTGCGGCCGTTGTCGCGCACTTTCTTCAAAAGCTCGCCCAGGGAGTAGAACTTCTGGGAGGCGTCGGAGGTCGTCAAAGTGCCAAGCGGAAGAACCGTCGGTTCTCCGCCGTCCTTGGGATTCCTAGCCAGCTCTTTCTCGGCGTCCGTCAGCTCATAGTCCGTGCTGAACCACTGCGTGATCTTCAAACGGCGGCTCTTAAGCTCTTCCGCGTACTTCGCCAGCATGTGCGACTCGTACAGTTCGAAGGTGTCGACCATCGAAGTGTCGTCCGCGATGACTTCGCCCTCGGCGGCGCCTTCCGCAGGCGTCTCGGCCGGCTTGTCGAATTTTTCCTTCAGGGAGATCAGCTCTTCTTCCGAAACGAGGTAGTAGACGTCCCTGTCGACCTTGGCGCGGTAAACGGGGAGCTTGCCCTTCTCTTCCGCGACCTTCAGGTATTCCCTGATGTCGACGCTCTTCCTTTCCAGAGCCGCCAGAAGCTGCTCGATCTTCACCAGATTGTCCAATAGCTCACGGAGCTGCTGCGCCTGCATGGGATTCTTGTTGCCCTCCACGGTGCACTGGGCCTCTTCTATGCCCAGATCCAGCAGGAAGGCGTTCATTTCATCCTCGGTGTTGAGATAGCGCTCTTTTTTCTTGCGTGAGACCTTGTAAAGGGGCGGCTGCGCGATATAGATGTAGCCGTTTTCCAGAAGCTGGGGCATCTGACGGTAAAAGAAGGTCAGAAGCAGCGTTCTGATGTGCGCGCCGTCCACGTCAGCATCGGTCATGATAACGATCTTGTGGTAGCGGGCCTTACTGATGTCGAATTCCGTCTTGCCGATGCCCGTTCCGATGGCGGTGATGATCTGCTTGATGACGTCGCTGCTAAGGACATGGTCTTCCCTGGCTTTCTCCACGTTCAAGATCTTGCCCCTAAGAGGCAATATAGCCTGGAAACGCCTGTCCCTGCCCTGCTTGGCCGAACCGCCTGCGGAGTCGCCCTCCACCAGGTACATTTCGCACATGGATGGATCGTGTTCTGAGCAGTCCGCTAATTTGCCCGGCAAGGCCGCCGAATCAAGGGCACCCTTACGACGAGTCAGCTCACGGGCCCTACGGGCCGCGTCGCGCGCCCTAGCCGCGTTAATGGCCTTCTCTACGATCTTCCTGGCAACCGTCGGATTCTCTTCCAGGAAAATTCCCAACCCGTCGTTGACGATGGACTCAACGATACCCTTCACTTCGCTGTTGCCAAGTTTCGTTTTCGTCTGCCCTTCGAACTGGGGTTCCATGACCTTAACGGAGACCACCGCGCACAGACCTTCGCTGACGTCCTCGCCGGTTATAGAGGTCTGCTGTTTGTTCTTGCTGCTGGAAAGAGCCTGTTTAACATAGTTGTTAAGGGACCTCGTCAAAGCCGCCCTGAAGCCCACAAGGTGCGTTCCGCCTTCCACGGTATTGATATTATTGGCAAACGAGTAGATCATCTCCTGATAGCTCTCGTTGAACTGCAGCGCCACTTCCGCCGACACGTCGTCCTTTTCGCGGTTGAAATAAATGACCTGGTCGTGGATGGGCGTCTTGTTCTTGTTGAGATATTCCACGAAGGAAACGATGCCGCCTTCGTACTTGAAGGTCTCTTTCCTTATCGGACTTTCTCTTTCGTCCACAAGCGTGATCTCGATGCCCTTATTAAGGAACGCCAACTCTCTCAAACGCTGCGACAAAATGTTGAAGCGGTAGACTGTCGTCTCGAAGATCTCGGCGTCCGGATGGAAGGTAATGGTCGTGCCTCTTCCTTTCGTCTTCCCAATCTCGGTCAGAGGATTCTTGACTTTGCCTCTTTCGAAGCTTATGTGGTAGACCTTCCCGTCACGACGGATCTCAGCGTCCATCCAGTCGGACAGCGCGTTGACGCAGCTTACGCCCACGCCGTGCAGACCGCCGGACACTTTGTAATTCTGCTTGTCAAATTTTCCGCCGGCGTGCAGCACAGTCAAAACGACTTCCGCCGCGGGCTTCTTCATCTTAGGATGCATGTCGACAGGAATGCCTCGGCCGTCGTCTTCCACCGTCACGGAATTGTCCGAATGGATCGTCACCGTGATCTTCTTGCAGAATCCCGCCAAAGCTTCGTCGATCGAGTTATCCACAACCTCGTAGACCAGGTGATGCAATCCTCGCTCACCCGTATCTCCGATGTACATGGCCGGACGCTTTCTTACAGCCTCCAGACCTTCCAGTACCGTGATGTTCTCAGCGGTATAGCCTTTTTCGCTCATAGGACCTCTTTTTTATTAGTTATTTATATTATAGATATCCTATCAAAAAGGCCGAAAATTGTCAAAACCGCCCACTCAAAAAAAGCTAACCGCCTTTTAAAGCCCTCCAAGGCCCCAAAAGGCGGTCTTACCCATTAAGCACGGCTCCCCCTACGGGCGCGGCTATCTCTTAGGCGCCAGAGCCTTCAATTTTTCAACCACGTCATTTCTGCCCTTCTTCGCGCACCAATCGAAGAAATATTTAAGATAACGATAGTTATACTCATGTTCCATCAGACCGCTCTTCTCGATGATCGCGCAAAAATCATCGGCGCAGCTGGCGGGGCTGTCATCGGTTAACCGCTTGGTCAGGAATGGTATATCCCCCGTTATCGGCCCGCCTTCCTTCCTAATGAAGGAAATTAGTTCCGCGAACTCCTTGGGATCATCGGTAAAGCAGGCCAATTCAACGGCATAAGGCAGACTGTGCTCTTTTTCCCAGCCCCCTTTTACGAAAGACTGGAACCAGTTGGTCTCGGACAATTGCCCAAGCCTTCTCAAAGTAAGCAGGTCATGTTTCGGCAGTTTCGTCAGATACGGCAGAACTATCTCTTTAGCAAGCTTCATTTGGTAATCATTATAACCGGACCAGAGCCAATACGTTCTCAAAACACTTTCAAGATCTTTTTCCGCCTGAGCCTGCAGCCATTTTTTGTCAAATTCTTCCCGATCAGGGAAAAGCGTCTTGTGTAATTTTCTTATTTCACGTCTTTCAAAGTGACGCCTTATCGCGTCAAGCGCTTGAAAATAGTCCTCGTGATCTTCCGGAATAAGATAGACCTTTTCCGCAGGATAATTATCAACTAAGAACGTCAAAGCTTCTTCCGCGTGTTTTCGTTCAGAGAGAACTGTACAATATTGCTTAAGCAAGGCCAGACATTCCGGATGCTCTTTCAACGCTTCTTTAGCGTATTGAATAAAAATCTCCTCCTGCCCGTATTCCTTGCAAAAAGCGAACGTCTCTTCAATATCCCATTTGAACAGACTAGGCATGTAAATGGAAGGCTGCCATCGGTCGCCATATCCGAACACGTTCCTCTCAAAATCGTTAGTCTCATGATAATGCAGCCTGGAATAATCAAGAGTATTCAAAACTCTTTCGGCTACTCTTGGAAGTTCGTTGGTCTGATCAAGAAAAACCAGCGCATCCGCCACCTGGTAAAAAGTTATTGAATCAAGTATTTCGTAAGCGGCAGAACTACCGGAAAAAAGCGATGCGATATGGTTTCGTCTTAAACACTTTTCGTTGACGGACGCGTTGACCAGAGCATCGACGAATTCTTGGAAGGTAAAATGCCCGGCTTTTTCGCAATTCTCCAAAAGCCTCGTCTTGAGTTCCTCCTTTATAATTCCGGTGTTGTCTTTCAAATTTTCCAGCGGAAATTTCGCGAAATCAAGCCAGTTTGCCACCGCCTCGGATAATTTGTCCGTAAAAAGCAGTCTTTTCCAAAGCGGCAACCATTCGCTTTGGGAGTGCCTGAAGTAATAGGTCTGCTTTTTTGTCGACACTGGAGAATATTCAATTTCCTTCTCTATTTTTTCTTCAAGCGCCTTTTTAGGATCGTAATAGGTGATTTTATCTTTCCGTTCTGTGTTTTTCAGGATAGAATCAACTTCACTTGCAACTTCAGGAACGTTCTTTGAAAGGCACCATTTCTTAAACCGTTCAGCATAATAAGGAAAATCAGGATTGCTCTTTATATCGCTTCCCTGTATCATGTCGAGAATAATCTTGGCGCAAGATGAGGGGTAATTATCCCTAAGGCTGACAATAATGCATGATATCCCCACTTGGTCTTTCTCGGGAGATAAGATCCTCAAACAGTTTGTAAACTCCTCCGGATCGTCGGTAAGAGTGGCTAGATAAAGTGCGCAGAAAATATTGTCTTCTTTTTTCAGCTTTTTCCTTAGGTAACACTTGAAATCATCCTGATCAGATATCTCGGAAAGCCTTCTGACAATCGATAAAGAAGGCTTTTCAACGTTTTCAAGCATCGGCTTAACCAACTTTTTTTTGATTTCATCATAAGAAAGATACGTCAGAGAGGAATGCGATGGGCTTTGGCCTTCCCAAAACCATCCGGCACTTCGGCAGAACTCATGAGGATTGTGATAGAGTTGCCATTGAAGCACCTTAAAAAGAGGAGACGGCTCTTCCCTGGTGCTTATAGTATCATTCAATGAAACGCGCAATCCTGCATATTCAGGGTAAGCTTCCGTGAAAGTGCATATCTTATCAACATTAAAATGCTTATTTAAAAACTCTATGGCTTTTTCCCTATTACCAAGGCGCTCACAATAAAATTTCGTGAGAAAAAAACAATTGCTTTGAGTATCGGCAAAACTTTCAAGCTCTTTAAAAAAACTGTCCTTAATGCCGCAGCGTTCAGCGAACATAAACAATTCCCACCATTTGCCGATAATATCATTCTTAATTAACTTATAATAGCCTTCGAAACTAAAAGTAGTTATATCTCCCAAAGATTGTTCGCCTAATGTGCTGCCGCAAAATTCTCTATAATCTCCTTTTTTCAGTTCCTCCAACTTGTCCAGCAAAATCTTTTCACCACCGTTTTTCAGGCTAAGAATTTTCAGTACATCGCTTACGCTTTTAAAATTATAAGAATATCTTGTAGCTGTTTTTTTCTGTTCATTCTTTGAAAAGTACATATAAGCATAGCACGCCGGATAACAGCAGTTCCCATCCGTACGCATCTTTAAAAGCGCATCGGAAAAATCATCCAGCGTGAAGTGGCCTGGTTCTTCGCAGAGTTTTTTAAATTCAGTCGCAATGTTCAAAAAATGAGAATCGTCCGGCCAAGTAGGATTGTCGACTTGACACAGGAAAAAGAGCGGGACTTTCGCAAAGTTTAGCCAGTTGGTGACGGACTCCGCCAGCGTTCCGTTCAATAGAATCTCTTTCCAAACCGGCAGCCATTCTTCCTTTGGAGCTGTTCTGTGATATTCCCACTGCGCTTTGAGAGGATCGGATATTTCCTTTTCCTTGGCGTATTTCTCAATGTTCTCTTTCAATTTCTGGGAAGGAGAAAGAGATGTTTCTTCCGCCATTGAAACAACGGAACAGGCGAACGCGAAAGCTATAAGCGCGAGCAAAATATAATTGAGCTTTTTCATGGGACACTCCTTTCGGGGAAATTGTGAATAACTACCATATCTATTATACAATAACCCTTGTCAAAAAAAAAAAAAAACGCCTATAAGTTGGCTTATATAAGATGGTTATATATGCAAGCCCGTTCTTTCGCGGCTATGCCAAAATGGACAGGTGTCCATTTTAGTAACCACCAAAATGGATAGGTGTCCATTTTAGGAAACTAAATCTGTTGTTTAAGCGAGTTAAGTTTGTCCGCTAGGTCTTTTCTTCCTTTCTTTTCACACCACTCGATAAAATGACCCAAAAAACGCCGATTGTATTCTGTTTTCAACATTCCACTTTTTTCAACGAGCGTCATCATATCATCAGCGCAAGAGGCTGGGCTATCATCATTCAATCTATAGGTTAAAAACGCTACGTCTCCTAACTTGGGGCAGCCTTCCTTTGCGATGAAAGAAAGCAATTCGGCAAATTCTTTGGGGTCTTCTGTAAGGCAGGCCTCTTCTATCGCAAAAATAAGATTTTTATTCTTCTCCCAGCCTTCTTTAACGAAAGCCTTGAACCAGTTGGTTTCGGAAACCTCTTCCAAGCGGCGCAAAGTCAGCATATCCTGCTTGGGCAAAGCCGCCAAATAGGGCTGAACAACTTCTTTTTTTAATTGATCTCTGCGCTGGTTGGAACCATACCAATAATCATACAATCTTAAAGTTCTTTCACAATTATCTTCCAGCTGAGTCTTGAGCCATTTTTTTGTGATCTCTTTACTATCCCAACCTATGCTGTCGATGAATTTATAGGATTCTAAATTATCATCCGCAATATGATAAATCTTATCCAAGGTGTAATTCTTTTCTACAAAGGCAACCGCTTCCTGCTTTTTATCTTGTTTTATTAGTTCTAAACAATATTTATCAAGCAAAGGCAAAGCTTCATAATGTTCTTTAAGCGCTTCCGGAGCATATTTTAAAAAAACATCCTCTTGTCCATATTCTTTGCAGAAAGACCATCGGTTCTCAAGATCCCAAACAAATGCGCTTGGACCAATAATATCGGCCACCCAACGGGATGGACCATCTTTGCGCCCGACGCATATTGAACTCTCGTGATGAAAAATTCTGGTGCTTTGCAGCAAAGAATAATCAAGAGCATCTAGCACCTTTTCAGCAACTCTGTGAAGCTCGTTGGTCTGATCAAAGAAAACCAACGTGTCGGCCACCTCGTAAAAAGTGGTAGTTCTAAGGCATTTTTCGATGGCTCGAGTATCTGAAAAAACTATAAAATCTTTCCTATGATAATAGTTTTTATCCACAGTTGGGGCGTTGATTAGAGCATCTATAAACTCCTGAAAGGAAAAATGGCCTTCTTTTTCACAGGCCTCCAAAAGCCTAAATTTCAGTTCTTTTTTTATTATGCCTGCTTTGTCCTTCATTTTTCCCATTGGAAATTTTGCAAATTCTAACCAATTGGTGACAGCCTCTGACAAATCGTCCGGGGACAGCAGTTTTTTCCAACGTGGCAACCACTCTGTCTGTGAGGTTTCTTTATAATATTTTTCTCTTAATTTTAATCTTAATCCTAGAGCATCTAAAAAAGGGATCTCTTTAAGCTCTTTTGGGGAATCCGAATCACTTTTTCTAGCTATTTCCTCGGTGTTTTGAAGAATAGCATCAATTTCTGAAGCCGCCCCGGTGATATTTTTGGCAAGACACCATTTTTTAAAATGTTTGCCATAAAAAAGAAAATCCGGGTTATTATCAATTTTGCTCTTTCTTATCATTTCCAGGATTGGTTCGGCGCAGGAGGCGGGGAAATTTTCCCTCAGGTTT
The DNA here is from genome assembly GCA_017539325.1 of bacterium. Taxonomy (GTDB): domain Bacteria; phylum Auribacterota; class UBA3054; order UBA3054; family UBA3054; genus UBA3054. Next base: position 24,657 of record JAFYHD010000181.1, read on the forward strand.
AAAATAATGCAAGATACGCCCACCTGATTTTCCAAGCCGGTCAGTAATTTTAAGGAAGCCTCAAATTCTTCAGGGTCTTCAGTCAAAGCTGCCAGAAACATCGCCAAATTGATATCTTCTCGCTTTTTAAGCTTATTTCTTAGGTAAGATTTGAAATCCTCCGGCTCGGAAATCAAAAAAAGTCTTCTTATAACTGAGAAGGAGGGATAGTCTTCATCTTCGAGTATTGGTTTAATAAAATGCGTCTTTTCGTGAACATAATGATCATAATCGTAATCGTTTTCCAACCCTGGCCCGCTCCAGAACCATTCTGCTTGATTGCAGAAATTATCACGATTATAATACAACTGCCATGTAAAAAATTGAAATATAATCGAACTGCGATAAGGCTCGTCCAAAGTAATATTCAAATTCCTGCATAAGCTAACATATTCCGGCAATGCCTCTGTCAGAGTGCAGACTTTATCCAACGGGAAATTGCTTTGAACTAATTCTTTTGCCAATTCTTTATCACGCAGAAAGTTGTAATAGTATTGTGTCAAGAAAAAGCAATTGCTTTTTAGGCTAGCCACTTTTTTCAGTCCGTCCAAAAATGCCGTTTTGGTATTGTAATGCAAAGAAAATCTATACAATATATCCCACTTCTTCAAGATGCCGTTTTTCTTAGGGATCGATAAATAATCGCAGGTGCTCATGTCACCTAGCACTGGCTCCTTGGTTGTAATACCGCGAAATTCTCGATAATCGCCTTTTCTTAAATCCTCGGACAATTTAAGAGTTATTTCATCCAATTTATCGTTAAGTCCCAAAAGCTTTAAAACATCACAGAGGTCGTAAATGTTGTAAACGCTATTTTTGGCGCAGAATTTTCTGTTTTCACTAGCTTGTACTAGATTTGATATGTTTAAAATACCGTCTTTGCACTCAAGCAATTTATTGGCAAATTCGCTGGCGGTAAAATAATTTGAAGAAGCGCATTTCTCATAAAATAAGGTTCTTAACCTTTCGCTTACATCATTGTTATGCCCAAGGACGTAAGGAAAATGTCCCCTTGCTAAATAGATCCAAAAGTAGGTGTGCATTGATGAGTGGGGAAAAAGTATTTTTTCCCACAGGGGAAGCCATTTTTCCTTGGGAGTTGCCTTGTAGTATTCCTCGTAAACATCCATCGGTTTAGCGATATCATTTGCTTTCCCAAATTCCTCAATGCTTTTAGATAACTCAACATATGCGTCATAAGGATAATCACTATCAGCGAAAGAATTATTGCAAATCGCAATCATTAAGCTCGCCGACACAAGCAAAAGATAGTTGAGTCTTTTCATAACGCTATCCTCTGGAAGAATGATTTAAAGAAAAACTCCATGTACATTCTACTATATTTTTGTGAAAAACAAAAATATAAACACAATATTACTAACAAATTAAATGAAAAAACTCTTTTATGAGCGGAAGGTGACGACTGCGCCGGGGGCGACGTTGGATGTCACCCAGCTTTTGCCGCCTATTACGGCCGACGAATAGTTGCAATGCTTAAATCATTAAAACTTATTAACGGTTTCTTTTTGCAGTTTTTCCTTGGGCAATTTTTGATTTAACTTCTTCAGCAACAGCATTGTCACCTTTGCTTTCGCACCATTCCATAAATATCTGCAATTGCTTTAGGGCGCTGTATTCGTCCGTAAGTTCGTTTGTCTCTATCAAACTCAAAAAAGATTTTGCACAGCTTGCAGGGGTTTTTTCATTTAATTTTCCTATTAAGAAACAAATATCTCCCTTATTCAAGTATTTGTTCTCAGCCAAAAACGCCACAAGTTCTTCAAATTCCTTGGGATCATCCGTCAAGCACACCTTCTCAACAGCGAATGGCAGGGTTTTCTCCTTCTCCCATCCTGTGTTAAGGTAATCTTTAAACCAGTTTGTCTCTGATATTTGCCCAAGTCGGCGCAAAGAACTAAAACTCTGTTTCGGCATAGCCAGAATATAAGGCTTTACGACTTCCTTGGCTATAGCTATCCTCTTCTGGTCCAAATTAAACCAGAACCAGTACGCTGTTAAAAAAGCCTCTATATCCTTTTCCATCTGCGCTTTTACGCTGTTCTTATCAAGTTCATCTTGACTAGGGAAGAATTTATCCACTCCGCATTCTTCCATGCGTGCATCAACGTCTATCCCAAAAAATTTATCCATAAAGTAATTATGGAGCGTTGCTTCGATACTACTACAGTTTTGCACCGCTCCGGGAACAGGATAAAACTTTTCAGGCGGATAATTATTTCTTACAAAATCCCAAGCCTCTTCTCCCCTCTCTTGTTCAACGAGGTATGAGCAGTAATTCTGAAGCAATAAAAATTCATCAGGATGCTCTTTAAGGATCTCCTTAACAGCATTCTCGTAAGCATCGCAAGCCCCGAAATCTTTGTAGTCTTTGCAGAAACAAAAAGCCCACCAAACATCGGGAGTGTTATTTGGACTCGAAACCGGCATGCTGCCACGCTGATAAGAGCAAATTTCGCCACCCTCTCTCAAGTCCAACTCACCGGATTTGGAAAAATCCAAGCTTTTCATAAGCCTGGTTGCCAAACGCGGTATCTCATTGGTGCAACCCAAAAACACAAGCGCGTCAGCTATCTGATAAAAAGTCAGGGAATTCCGCAGACGTTCAGCCCTGTCAATGTCAGAATACCACCCAGCAGAATTCACTGGGTCAATTGATTCGCTGACAGGAGCTTTGACAAGAGCGTCCACAAATTCATTAAAAGTGAATTGCCCATTCTCTTCGCAATATTTTCTGAAACGGTCGTTCAATTCCCTCTTTAAAGTGCCGCTGCTGTCCTTAAGGTTGTGCATCGGGAACTTAGCGAATATAAGCCAATTGGAAACGGACTGGGAGAGATTTCCGGAAACAAGGATTTGTTTCCATGCCGGCATCCATTCGCGCTGAGGATTATTTTTATAGTAAATTTCCTTTCTTGAAATTGGAAACAAATTTATCGTTTTGCTTATCTTTTCGTCAAGAAATCTTCTGGGGTCGTTTCTCCACTCCGGTTCTTTCACTTTTGTCTCGCGGATCAGTTTGTCCAGTTCAGATACCACAGCAGTTTCACCAACCTTATCACACCACTTTCTGAATTTATCGGCATAATACGGGAAATCGTGATTGGCCGCAATTTCGCTCGCCTTTATCAACTTCAATATGCCATCTGCGCAGGAGGCGGGAAAATTATCTCTTAAATTGGTTATGATGCAGGCCACTTCCGCTTCGTTTATGCGTATGAGGCATTCTCCCGACAATCTTGGTTCTTTATGCGTCAAAACTTCCACGGCTTTTGCAAAATCTTCCGGATCGTCTGTTATAACGGCCAGTTCGAAAGCCACCGCATTATTCGGCTGTTTTTGTCTTGCTGATTTTTCTTTAAACTTTTTCCCTAAATAATCTTTGAAATCCTCAATATCAGACTGCTCGCCTAAACGCCTTATGGTGTATTCGGAATGGTAATCCAAACCTTCCAGCATCGGCTTAGCTATTTTTCTTTTAGCTTTACTGTAACTGTCGAATTTGTTTTTCCTGCCGCTTTCCCAAAACCATTTTCCCCATTCGCAAAACTGAGGTGCGTTGGAATACAGCTGCCACATGACCACCTCGCAATCTCCGCCTGGCTCTCTTCCGGAACGATATATAGGCATTTCCAATTCGTTGCATAAAGAAACATACCCTTCATATGCGCAAGGCATTTTGCAAATCTTCTCTAAGGGATAAAACTTTTTAAGGAACTCGCGCGCGGTTTCGCGATCGTCATAGTCGCAGAGAGTATCGCAATAAAGTTTTGCCAGCGGAAAGTAATTCGAATGAATTTCCGCAGCCTCTTTCAAGCCTTTCACAAAGGTATTTTGCATTCTGCAATGATTGGCCAGCCCGGAAAGCCCTAACCATACCGAATTATTGCCTTTAAAAGAAATTTGCGTATCGATGCTCGGCTGGCTCGCTGTCCAATCAATACTGATATCATGATCATAATAAGGATCATCTGTAGTGTTCTTGATCAACGGGATATCGTCAAACGTTGAATCAATGTCTCCCAAGCAGCGATTTTTGTAAAAAGTTTGAACAAATTCATTATAATTCGCTTTTTTCAATCTCTCCAGCCATGCAGATATGATATTTTCTATCTCCTTAGTCGAGCCCAAAAGTCTCAGCGCATCGCATACGTTGAAAAAATGATAAGAGTTCTTGGTGGCCCATGTTTTATGTTCACTTTGACCAGCGTATTTAAATAAATCGCCAGCCGGATAACAGCAATCACCATCTGTGCGCACCTTTAAAAGCGCGGCGGAAAAATCATCCAGCGTGAAGTGGTCCGGTTCTTCGCACAACTTTTTAAAATCAGTCGCGATATTCAAAAAACGAGAATCGTCCGGCCAAGTAGGGTCATCGACCTGACACAGGAAAAAGAGCGGCACTTTCGCAAAGTTGAGCCAGTTGGTGACCGACTCCGCCAACGTTCCGTTCAATAGGATCTCTTTCCAAACCGGCAGCCATTCTTCCTTCGGCGTTTTTTCGTGATATTCCCACTGCGCCTGAAGAGAATCAGATATTTCTTTTTCCTTGGCATATTTCTCAATGTTCTCCTTCAATTTCTGAGAGGGGGAAACGGGCGTTTCTTCCGCCATTGAAACGACGGAGCAGGCGAAAGCGAAAGCTATGAGCGCGAGCGGAAGATAATTGAGCTTTTTCATGGGACTATCCTTTCGGTGAAATTGTGAATAACTACCATTTCTATTATACAATAACCCTTGTCAAATCTTTCGGTTATTTGGAATCAAGACGCGAGTTTGGCTGATACTTTAAAAAGACCGGCAAACAGCCGTATGTTTCACAAAAGCGGCGAGCCCCGGCTAGGTCATGGGAAAATATTCTATCCAAAAAAACATCTTCATTAGGATCCGCTGGCTTGTCGAGAGATTTCATCACTCTTTCGGCGACTTTCGGAAGCTCGTTGGTCAGATCCAGGTAAACAAGCGCGTCGGCCAGATTATAAAAAGTGATTGAAAATCTAACCTCGTCCGCGGCGCGAGAGAGTGACAGGAATTTAGCCGAGGAGTTGGGCAGGAGGCATTTCTCGTTGACCTCGGCATTGACAAGAGCAGAAGTAAATTTCTCAAAGGAATAATGGCCTTCCTTTTCGCAGCCGGCTTTCAATTTCTCTTTCAGTTCCAGCCGAACGCTTTCGTTGGTTATGCTGCTCATGTAGGTGTTGGAGAACCTTAGCCAATTTTTGACGGTATCGGAAAGGTCATCCTGGACAAGAATTTTTTCCAAAAGCGGAAGCCATTCCTCTTTCGGCGTCTTCGCGAAGTACTCTGTTTCGTCATCAACGAGCCAGCGCCTCGTTTCGTTGTTCTCTTTGCTGAATTTGTATATTTTTTCCCACAGCTGGCTGAAAGGATCGGGTTTGCAAATATCTAGAAACGCGGACACACTGAAATCGGTCTGCGGAAAATCCGCAACCACTGTAAGGGACGCAAAAAGAATGGCGAAAAAGAATACGCGGAACATTCAGGAGCGGAAGGTGACAAGGGTGCCTGGAGGGACGTCTTCGGTGACCCAGCTGTTGCCGCCTATAGTGGCGCCTTTGCCTATGGTGATGTCGCCGAGGATGGTGGCGTTAGCGTAGATGATGACGTCGTCCTCGATGGTGGGATGGCGTTTACTGTTCCTGGCTTCCCTGGCGTTGGGTGGGAAGGATTTGGCGCCTAAGGTGACGCCCTGGTAGAGTTTGACGTTTCTGCCTATTACGGTGGTTTCGCCAATGACGACGCCGGTGGCGTGGTCGATGAAGAAGCGCTCGCCTATTTTGGCGCCCGGGTGAATGTCAACGCCGGTCCTTCTGTGGCCGTACTCCGTCATGATCCTGGGGATAAGGGGAACGCCCATGGAATGAAGCTCATGAGCCAGGCGCTGAATGGCGATGGCTAGGAAGCCCGGATAGCAGAGGATCACTTCCTCCTTGGCGAAGCAGGCGGGGTCGCCGTCGTAGGCGGCCTCTATGTCGGTCTTGATTAGGGATCTTACTTTGGGGAGAGTAAGGAGGAAGACTTCCGTAAGGGAAGCGGCTTTGGCTTCGCAGCGGGATTTGTCGCAGTCGGGGCGTTCGTCTCCCCTGCAGACATAGTTGATGCCTCTCAGGATCTGCTCGGTAAGCTTCGCCTTGACTTCCTCAAGGCGGTAGACCGTGACCGCCGCGAAGTTCGCTTTAGTCAGACGCTCGGAACCGAAAAAGCCGGGAAGGACGAGAGCTAAGAGCGCCTCGGTTAAGGAAGCGATGTCGTCGCTGCTCGGCAGGTTCAGTCCGTCGATATGGTTGATGTTGCCGTCCTCTTTGTAGCTTTCGACTAAGTTGGAGGCGGCGTCGCTGACTAGTTTGTTATTGGGCATTTTGTTTTTAATTCTCGAATGCCGCTATCGTGTCGATAGCTTCCTGGGGAGTCTTGACCTGGGCCAGTTTCTCTCTCACTTCGCTCTTGCCTAAGAGGCGGGAAATGCGCGCCATGGCGTGGAGATACTGGTTGTTGTCGCCGGAATCGGGGGCGATGATCAGGATCACCAGATTGACCGGAAGGCCGTCAAGCGCGCCGTATTCGATGGGGCGGGCGGGACGGGCCAAAAGGACGGAGATCTCGTCGACCTGGCTGGACTTGGCGTGCGGGAAACCGATGCCGCGTCCGATGCCGGTGTTGCCCAGCGCTTCGCGCTCGGTCACTTCCCTGGCCAGGGCTTCCGGATCAGCGATGTTGTTCACTTCCGAGAAGGTCTTGATGATCTTGGCCAGAAGAGCGTCTTTTTCCTTCTCTTTCACGTCGAGAAGAATGTTCTTGGGAGTTAAGAGATTGGAGAGTTTCAGTTCGTTCATCATGTTACTTTACCACTAGCACCGCACAAGGTGCGTGTTCGATTAATTGCTGAGCCAGGCTCGCCTGACCGAGGCCGGGAGCGTGGCCGATTATAATGAGATCAACGCCGTATTCGGAGGCCAGTCTCGGGAGAACTTCTTCCGGATATCCGGACTCCTGGAGAATGACGATCTGCGCGCCGGCGCTTTTTGCTGTTTCTTCGGCGTCATAAAGATAACACCAGCCGTTTTCTTCCAACTCGACCTCAGCCTCCGCAAGGCTTTTCTCGCCGCTGCGGGTAAGCTGGATGACCGTCTGGCGGTTCACGACGTTCACCGCTATGATGGTCGATTCCAGGCCGGAGTAATCCACGGCCACATCAAGCGCGGCCCGGGATTCTTTGCTGGCGTCAACATAGAGCAGGATGTTTTTCGGTTTCACGTTTCACCTACTTTTGCAAATTCATTTTTACTTTCTTGCGCTGGAAGAAGCTCTGGCGCTCCCCCTCTTCAAGAGATTCCGAGATGAATTTGATGGTATCCCCGGCGTTGGGGATAGTGATGTTTTCAAGAGCGTTCACGCGGCGCTGCGTCTTCTGGACTTCCTTGGCCAGACGCGAGAGCGTCAGGGCCGACTTGGCGTATTCCAGAAGGAGAGGGACCACTTCGGAGAAACTCTTGACAGCGGAGTCGAAACTTTCGGAAGTGCCGAGCAGTCCCAGTTCCGCGGTCTCAGGCGCTTTTTCCAACTCGAGTTCCGGGAGCATCACGCCCATGACGGTATGCTCGCGCATGCTGACTTCCAGGGGTTCCCTGAAAGCGAAGTTGGCTCGCTCTATCTCTTCGGAGCCCATTTCGACATAGGCGTCGTAAAGGTCTCCGTAGGCTTTCTGCAGCGCTTCGTTGAGCCTCCTCTGCAAATGGGAGATCCCGTGGATGACTTGCATCATTTCCATGATGAGGACTTCCCTTTTGCGGTCCAACAGCTCATAGCCGTCTTTGGCGAACTTCAGTTCGCTTTGCAGCTTGAAGAGATTGGACTTGGTTGGAGGCATCTTGAGGATCATAAGGACCTCTTACTTCTCCGCGGGCTTCTCGGCAGGTTTGGCTTCTTCTTTTTCAGCGGGCTTGGCTTCGGCTTTCTCAGCCGGCTTTTCAGCGGGCTTGGCCTCTTCCTTTTCAGCAGGCTTTTCAGCAGGCTTTTCAGCAGGCTTGGCTTCCTCTTTCTCGGCGGGCTTGGTCTCTTCTTCCTTTACGGCTTCTTCAGATTCGGATTCAGAAGAGGGAGCGGTCACAGTACCGCCTTTAAGAGCGGGATCCTTGACTTCCGTGGCGGGAGCTTCGGGTTCAGGGTCCTCTTTCTTCATCGTGATCTCCAGGGGCTCCATGTCCTCTTCGTCTTCGTACATCTCGGTGCCGAAGGAAGCCTGGGACATGATGTAGCCGTCTTTTTCCGCTTTCACGGAGTAACGGTTGCCGGGCACAAGATCGTCGCTCGTGATCTTGAACTGGCCTCTGGCGTCGGTCTTGCTCTTGATGCTTTCCTTGCCCCAGACGGAGACGTCGACGCCCGCCATGGGAGAGTCGTTTTCATCGGTCACCGTGCCTTTCAGGGTTCCGGCGAAAGCGCCGAAAGAGATCATGAGAAGGACGGCTGCGACGGTAAGTTCAGTTTTCATATTTTTCGTTCCTGTTGTTATTTTTTGGGAAGGTATTTTTCTATTTCCTCGCGACTGACACGGGTAAGTTCTCGTTCCGGCAGGATGCTCATCAGTTCCCAGCCGATCCTTAGGGTGTCGCGGATCGAGCGGTCCTCGGAGAAGCTCTGGCGGACGAAGGTGTTTTCGAATTCCTCGCCGAAGCGCATGTAAGCTTTGTCGGTGTCGGTCAGTTCCTCGGCGCCAATGATGGAGGCGAGGCTTCTGACGTACTCCACTCTGGAATAGGCGGCGTAGAGCTGACTCGACCAGTTCGGGTGATCTTTCCTGGTGTAGCCTTCGCCGATGCCGTCCTTCATGATACGCGAGAGGGAGGGGAGAACGTTGATGGGCGGATAAATGCCCTTGGCGTGCAGTTCCCTGCTGACCACGATCTGGCCTTCCGTGATGTAGCCGGTAAGGTCTGGCACCGGGTGCGTGATGTCGTCGTTCGGCATCGTGAGGATCGGGAGCTGCGTGATGGAGCCTTTGCTGCCGGAAACGCGGCCGGTGCGCTCGTAAAGGCTCGCCAGGTCGGAGTAGAGGTAGCCGGGATAGCCTTTGCGGCTAGGCACCTCGCCACGGGCGATAGCGACTTCGCGCAACGATTCGCAGTAGTTCGTCATGTCGGTAAGGACGACCAGCACGTGGTGTCCGCAGTCGAAAGCGAGATGCTCGGCCAGAGTCAGCGCGATCCTCGGCGTCACGATGCGCTCTTCGGGAGGATCGTTCGCGAGGTTGAGGAACATCGCGGTGTTCATTATGGCGCCGGAGCTCTCGAACTCTTTGCGGAAATACTGCGCGACGTCGTATTTGACGCCCATGGCCGCGAAGATTATGGAGAACTTGTCGCTAAGGGGATTGCCCTCGCCGTCCACGATCTTCGCCTGGCGGACGATCTGGGCCGCCAGTTCGTTGTGCGGAAGACCGTTGCCGGAGAAGATGGGAAGCTTCTGTCCGCGGATCAGCGTGTTCATGCCATCGATGGACGAGATGCCAGTCTGGATGAACTCCCTTGGGTAAACGCGGGAAACGGGGTTGACAGGCTCGCCGTCGATGGATCTGGTCACGCCGCCGAAAGGTTCGCCGCCGCCGTCAATGGGACGGCCGAGGCCGTCGAAAACGCGGCCCAACATTTCCTCGCTGACCCTGGCGGTCAGGGAGTGCCCCTTGAAGCAGACTTTCGTCCTGCTGGGAGAAAGTCCGCCCGTGCCTTCGTAAACCTGGATGAGCGTAAGGTCGGAACTGACGTCGAGGACCTTGCCGTGACGGTTCGTTCCGTCAGGCCCTTTTATCTCGACGACTTCACCATATCCGGCGCCGACCACTCCGCCGATCCCTAGGATAGGACCGGAGAGGCGCGATACTCCCGTATATTCTCTGGTAAGATCGTTCATTTATGATCCTTTTATTTCACGTATGGTGCGAAAGGCGGGACTCGAACCCGCACGTCATCAACACCAGAACCTAAATCTGGCGCGTCTACCAATTCCGCCACTCTCGCATTCTTTTATTTTCAGTATCTTTCATTGTAGTTTTTTCGTGGTTTTTAGTCAAATGACGCTAAGGCCGGAGAAGAGGTGAACTTCGACGCCGTTTTGCTTTGCAATTTTTCCAGCATGGTGGTATAATGAAGAGATAATTAGAATTTAATATGCAGAACCATACATAAAAGCAGAGGTCAGCAAATGTCAAACCATTCCGGCAAGATCTTATTCGCAGCCGCTCTACTGACGGTCTCCTTTGTCTGGGCCATTCCGCCCGGACAGCAGGTCCCTCCGTCGCCCAGGAGCAGCACGACCACGCAATCAGGTACGTACCAGCAGACCCAGCAGCAGAGAGCCCAGGACAACACTCCTCAGGGATCGATCACCGTATCGGGCACCCTGGAGAACCAGCTGCGCGCGCTGGATCCAACCAACACTGTGGACTATAGCGAAGGCAGCTTCGTGCTGAACTTCGAAGACGTCGACATCCGCTACGTCCTGCTGCTTTTGGCCCATATTACCGGAAAGACCATTCTCCCCGAGAGGAGCATGGCCAAAGACACCATCACGATAATCGACCCTAGGCCCCTGACGAAGACCGAAGCCAAGAGCCTTATCTTCACGACCTTGAGATCGCGCGGCTTCACCATCGTCGAAAACGATTACCTAATAAGGATCGCGACCGTGGCCGACGCGCCGGGCGAACCTATCAAAACGGTCCTGCCTACTCAGGCCGAGCTTGATTCCGAAGACATCATCAGGACCCAGATAATCTATCCGAAATACGTTCCGGCCAAACAGCTGGCCGATACTATCAAGCCCTTGATGAGCAGACTGGGCGGCAGCTCCATAGTGGACGAGAACGCCAACATCTTAATGCTCTTCGACAACGGCGCCAACATTAAAAGGCTGCTTGAGATCATCGATCTCATCGATACGGAAAAAGCCGGCAGCGACATCGACATCAGGATCGTGCCGATGGAATACGCCGACGAATACGAAATGGTCAACAAGCTCGAGCAGATCTTCAACTCCCCTGTGCTTTCCGACGAATCCGCCAGGCAGATGACACTGCAGCGCAACACCTCCTCCGGAACTGTCATCAACAGGGCGAACCCTCCCCAGCCCGCCGAGAACGCCAGCATGTCCCTTGGGAAATCAACGGCGAACGTTTCCAAAGCGACTTTCATTCCGGACGATCGTCTTCACGCGGTGATAGTGATTTCCTCTCGTCAAAACTTCCCGATGATCCTGGCCCTGATCCACGACCTTGACACGCCTTCCAAGAACAGCGACGAGATGTACCGCATCTATCCCCTCCAGCACGCCAAGGCCGAGGAGATCAGTTCGACGCTGGTCGCCATGTTCGGCTCAGACTCCGTCTCGAGATCCACATCCTCTTCCAGTTCTTCGCAGAACCGCAACATTTCCGGCAACCGCAATCAGATCAATTCCGGCAGGTCCACCTCTTCCTCCCGTTCATCAGGCACGAGGACTTCCAGCAGCGGCACGAGCTTCCTCTCCGGCAAAGTGAGCTTCCAGATCGACGAGCCCAGCAACTCTTTGATCATCATGACGAGCCCGCAGTATCTTGACGCCGTATTGGCCGTCGTAAAGAAGCTCGACCAGCGCACGCCCCAGGCTTATATCGAAGCCATCATCGTGGAAGTGACAAGGGATAAGGACTTCGACTTCGGCGTCGGCTGGCAGAAAGTTTTAGGCAAAGGCGAGCACGTCAACCTTATCCAGGCCCTCGACACGACCATGGCCCCCGCCCTTGAATCCGGAAGAAAAGAGATCGTTCCCGACAACATGAAGGGCTTCAACTACGCCTTCGGCAAATACGACAAGTCCGGAAACTTCGACCCCTACTTCACGCTGCAGACCGA
>JAFYHD010000022.1 GCA_017539325.1 bacterium
GAATTCTCTAAGCAGGAACACGAGATCGGCGTGCCCATCACGGAAGCCGCCATCAACGGCGCCAACATGCGTTACCGCGCCGTTTTGATGACGGCCTGGTCCTTCCTCTTCGGCGTCTGGCCTTTGGTCGTCGCCAACGGCGCCGGCGCAGCCAGCCGCCAGTCCATCGGCATCACGACGTTTTCCGGCATGCTTTTGGCGACGATAGTAGGCATCTGCTTCACGCCGGCCCTCTACGCCGTCATGCAGAGAATTAGGGAATTCATCAAATACCGCATCTTCAGGATGGAACATTAATGTATTCGCCTTTGTCTTTTGAGAAAGAGCTTGGCATCGAGCCCGGCAATCACGAATTGAGGCTGCCGAAAGTAATAAGCGACCACATGGTCCTACAGCAGGGAAAGCCCGTTCCCGTTTGGGGCCTTTGCCAAAAGGGCGCCAAAGTGACCGTCATCTTCCAAGACCAAACTCTGGAAACGACCGCCGACGGTTTCGGCTCCTGGATGGTAAGGTTAGCTCCTCTTACAAAGACTTTCGTCCCGCAGACCATGACTATCAAGGCTTCGACCGGCGAAGAGATCGTCGTAAACGACATACTGATCGGCGAGGTCTGGCTCTGCTCCGGGCAATCGAATATGGAGATGGGCATCAAGGCCTGCTACAACGGAGACGAGCTTGTTAAGAACGCGGACCATCCTTATCTCAGGATCCTCACGACGGTCAACAAGACAAGCTATACGCCCCGCTTCGACATCGACCGTCCCTGGGACGTCTGCACGCCGGAAACGGCCGGCAGAGGAACCTTCGGCGGCTTCTGCGCCATCGGCTACTTCTTCGCGAGGCGCCTTATGGAAGAAATAGACGCCCCAATCGGCGTCATCAACTCCTCCTGGGGCGGCACGCCGATCAGGTCTTACATCGCGCTCAATGGCTTTGAAAAAGTGAAGGGCATGGAAGGCAACGTCTACGACGTCAAAAAGCAAAGGAAGCTTTACGAAGCGTCTCTTCTCAACACCTACAAAAAAAGCCAAGAGTGGACGGAAAAGATAAAGGCTTCCGTAAAGGAAGGCGAAATAATGCCTCCTCCTCCCAAGCCTCCCAAATACCCCACGCCTTACGAGAACTGCTCAATATTCAACACGCAGATCCACCCTCTCGTGCCCTTCGCCATAAAAGGCTTCCTCTGGTACCAGGCGGAGTACGACGTGATCGACCGTCCCTGCGCCGAATCCTATTACCAGAAGATGCACGCCCTCGTCGAGGGCTGGCGCGAGCTTTGGAATGAAAACCTGCCCTTCTACTACGTTCAGATCGCCCCGTGGCACTACGTCGCCATATACACCCACCGCAATGAAATAATAGACGCCCAGACGAGATCCCTGGACATTCCCAACACGGGAATGGCTCTCGCCTACGACACAGCGGACGACCTCGCCAACATCCATCCGATGGACAAGAAGCCCCTGGCTGTTAGGCTCGCCAACCTCGCACTCAAAGAGCAGTACGGGAAAAATGACATCAAGCCTTATTTTCCGAAAATAAAAAGCGTGGAACTAGAGGGCGCCAAGGCCAAGCTCATTTTCGACAATGCCTACGACGGCCTGACGACCAGCGACGGCAAAGCTCCCGACTGCTTCGAAGTCGCTGGCTCTGACAAAAATTTCCATCCCGCCGAAGCTAAGATCTCCGCTCCCGACACAGTGATCGTCTCCGCCCCGGAAGTCAAGAACATCAAATACGCGCGGTTCGGACGCGGTCTCCTTGACCGCCCGAATCTTAGGAATTCCGTTGGCCTTTCCGCCAACACTTTCACAACGCTGGACGACCGCCTGATAGAAGGCAACCTCGCTTTCGGCAAGCCCGTCTCCTCCGACGCAGAAACGTATCTCGACTGCGGTCCGGAATATCTTACGGACGGCGTGACGGACAACGGCAGCGCCTGGGAAGGCACAAGGCTGGGCCAAACCGCCACCATCGACCTTGAGGCTCCGACCGTCTGCGACACCATAGCGGTATATCCATACAGCGACGGACTTTCCGCCCAGCGCTACACCATAGAGATCTCCCTGGACGGCGAAAACTGGGAACGCGTCGGCCTCAAGAACGACGGTATTCCCGACAAGCCTTGCGAAGAATTTACCTTCGGCGCCAAGCCTGTCCGCTACGTCAGGTTCAAGATTCTTTACACAAACAGAATGCGCCCCGACGAATTCGCGGAAAACAATCTTGGCCTCAGGACTTACGATTCAAGGGAAAGAAGCGCCAGGATCAACGAGATAGCCGTCTTCTTCCGCAGCGAACGCAATCTCTGAAGATCGTTTCCTACACACAAATCGACTGATATTATTCTTCGGTTGTTTTTGAAAGTCGTTTTTGGTATCATATCCGAATACTGAATAAGTATATTTTTACCTTCGCGACAAAGTGCCGCGGTATGGCTGATGCCATTTTCGCGGTATAATGAATATAGAGAAAGTAATCAACTTCCACGCAATAAATCAACTGAGGAATCATCGTGAACAGAAGAGCTTTATTATCGCTTTTATTGTCTTTGACTTTTGTCGTCCCGGCTCTCGCTGACGACCCGCTCACGACCAACGTGGTGTCCAACATCACCGCGGCCCAGCGCTGGCCTTGGAACGGCAAAGTCGACATCAACTACACTCTGACGTCCGAAGATGCCAACCCGATCTTCCGCGTGGCCTTCTTCGGACAAGTTGGCAGCGGCGAACCCTTCGCCCTGGACGCGCTGGAAGGCGACGGCTCCTGCGGCGTCACCTTCGCGGCCGGCGTCAAAAGGGTGACCTGGGACGCTTCCGTGGATAAGCCGAACATCGAGTCCAACAACGTCAAGTTCGGCATCATCGCCCTTGACGTCACCGAGGCGGCCGACTACCTCGTGCTGGATCTGAACAACTTCACCATGAGCTACAACATGGCCGGCCCGGATCTTGCGCACGACACGCAAGGCAACAACAAGACCTGGAAGATCTGGTTCAAGAGGATAAAGGCCGGGACCTTCGACATGGGTTCCGTCTCCGACGAACCCGGCAGGCAGCCGACCGGTTACTTCGAAGATAAACACCAGGTGACGATAACGAAGCCTTTCTACATTGGCGTTTTCGAGTGCACCGAAGCCCAGTACGCGGCGATAACCGATTCAACCAGTTCCAGCAAGTTTCCCAAGGTTCAGATAAAATATGAAGACCTGCGCGGCTCCAAGTACGGGGTGACCTGGCCTACTTACACCGACCGCAGAGTCGACGCCAACAGTTTCTTCGGCAAGATGCGCCAGAAGACCGGCTACGGCCTCAAGTTTGACTTGCCCACGGAAGCGCAGTGGGAAATGGCCGCCAGGGACAAAGGCGACGGAACTTACCACGGCGATTATGTCTGGAACGACGGCACCACTTTTTGGAAAACTAACATAGACGAAACGGATCCTGAAAATCCGATCATCACGAAGTACGTCGACTATTCTGACCTTACCAACCTCGCCTGGTTTGCGGATCAGACCGGCGACAAGGGCACCGTCCATGAAGTTGGCTTGAAGAGGCCCGGCATCAACGGACTCTATGACATCCACGGCAACGCCTGGGAACAATGCATTGACCGCATGCTTCCCCACCTTAACACAAGCCCCGTGACCGACCCCGTGGGCGGCTCCACGGCCAAAAATTTGGCCGTAGTAAAGGGCGGCAGCATCTACAAGACCGACCCTCCCAACTACTGCCGCATGGCCATGAGACAGCAAAAAAACGCCAAGAATAACAACGTTGGTTTCCGCATCGCTATCGTTTTCTAATAACAACTGAGACTGAATAATGAAAGATATTTTTAAAACAACGCTTCTGACCGCTCTGGCGCTCCTTCTTGCCGCCCCTGTTCTGGCCGACTGGCAGACCGATCCAGCGACCGAGACTTTGTGGACTGACTTTATCAATATCAACACCGCGGATCTCGGCCAGTCTTATCAGATCTCATCCCTCGATCCCATACCTTACGGCTCGGACTGGGCCCACGGCTATGACAGAAAATCGATCGTAAAGGCGACCGCCTCCATGATCAGGCCGTACTGTATTTACCGCAACAATTACGACGACACCTGGGGCGACTGCTACTGGAACTTCAGCGATGAGGATATGCTCGCCTTGCCGAGGGGCCTCCAGTACACCCTGGTGCACGAAGTCACAGACGCCAACGGCAACGTCCTCCTCCACGACGAGGCTCCCGTCACCATCGGTGAGGGACAGCCTCTGTCGCCCATCTGGTCCACCGGCTACCGCGTCGACACCAAGAACGTGGCGTCAGGCAAAAGCATAGAAGTCAAGCCCACGGACCGCATCTCCTACAGCGCCAAATGGGCCTTGAACGGCCAAGGCTTCAACAGGAAGATCACGCTCTACACCGTTGACCAGGGCGAAAACAGCATCCTGAGCTTCTTCTCCCCCTCGACCTCATCTGCCGGCGACACCTACACGATCATGACCAGCGCAGTCGAGGGAGAAGGCACCTACCAGTGGGATTACAGCGAGGTCGATCCGGGCGTCCTGCCGAGGGGCGACTCTTACACCCTCAACTACTCGATCTTCGACAGCGATGACGATTCCACGGTCTTTGAAGCCGTGACCGGCGTCGCGACCATCACGATCACTCCGGAGCCTTCCCTTGCTATCCTGGCGCTCCTTGTCTTCGGTCTCATCTCCAGAAAATTAAACTGAGGTATATAAAGTGAACAACAGATCCTTCTTTTTGCTTTTGCTGTCTTTAGCCGCTGCCTCATCCGTTTTGGCAAACAGTACGGTGACCAGCGTCAGCGCCTCCCAGCGCTGGCCCTGGAACGGCAAGGTCGACATTGTATACACCCTGACCTCCAACCAGAGCGACCCGGTCTTCCGCGTGGCCTTCTACGGCCAGATCGGCGGCTCTACGATCACCCTCAACAACCTTGAAGGCGACGGCGCCTGCGGCGTTACCCTTGGCGCGGGCACGAAAAAAATCACCTGGGACGCTTCTGTAGACTACCCGAACCTTGACACCAGTGAGGCCAAGTTCGCCGTTGTCGCCCTGGACGTCACCTCCGCCGCTAACTATCTTGTCTTGAATCTCAACGATTACACCATGAGCCACAGCGAAGTCGGCCCGAACGTTGCCCTGGACGCCTGCAAGACCACCGAGGTCTGGTTCAAGAGAATAAACGCCGGCACCTGCTACCAAGGCTCCGCCTCGGACGAAGCCGGCAGGGAACCGAGCTCTAGCAACGGCGAGGACAAGCACCAGGTAACGATCACGAAAGCTTTCTATCTCGGCGTTTTGGAATGCACCGAAGCCCACTTCGATAAAATAAACAGCGAGACGGTCTCCACCTGCAAGGTGTCCAGGATTCAGATTAACATGGAAGATCTGCGCGGCTCGAACTACGGCAAGACCTGGCCCGCCAAGATAGACTTCAGGGTGGACGCCAACAGTTTCTTCGGCAGACTGCGCCAGAAGACTGGCTACGGCCTCACCTTCGACCTCCCCACGGAAGGCCAGTGGGAGCTGGCCGCCAGGGACAAGGGCGACGGCACCTACCACGGCGACTATGTCTGGAACGACGGCACTCCCTTCCAGTGGGAGCAGGGCGGCACGAACGCCGTCGACTGGTCTCATTTGGACGTTCTCGCCTGGCATAACGATACGCGCGGCCAAGACCACTTCGGCCGTCCCCACGAAGCGGGCACGAAACAGCCCGGCTTGAACGGCCTCTACGACATGCACGGCAACGTTTGGGATCTCTGCCTTGACCACCACGCCCAGCGCCTTGGCTACAATCCTTTAGTCGACCCCGTCGGCAACCGCTCCCTCTCGGCCCCCTACGTCGTCAAGGGCGGCAGTGTTTATCACAACGACCCGGCGGGCAACTGCCGCATTGCCATGAGAATGGGCAAGAACGTCAGGAACAACAATATCGGCTTCCGCATGGCGATCCAACGCTGACCTTGACTTTTAAACCTCCCATTTGATATTATTCTAACCCACGTATAATTATGTCTGAAAAGCAGTAAGGCATTGCGTGGAAATTAACGATAACACTTTGGAATCATTATGAATTACAAAGGACCTAAGGTACGTCTTTCCCGCCGCCTTGGCATCGCCATCACTCCGAAGGCGAGTAAGGTCATGGAACGCCGTCCCAATCCCCCGGGACAGCACGGCGGAAACACTAGACGCTCCAAACTGTCGGAATACAAGCGCCAGCTGATTGAAAAGCAGCGCCTCCGTTGCCAGTACAACGTGCACGAACGACAGATGGTAAACTACTACCGCAAGGCGGCCGCCAAGGCCACCAACACCGGTGAGACCATGGTCCAGCTTCTGGAGACCAGATTGGATGCGGTCGTTCTTCGCGCCGGCTTCGCGCCGACCATCTACGCCGCCCGCCAGTTCGTCTCCCATGCGCATGTCGAAGTGAATGGCAAAAAGGTCAACATTCCTTCCTACAGCGTGAAGCCGGGCGATGTGGTCAGCGTCAATGAAAAGTCTAAACAGCTGCAGATCGTCAAGGATTCGATGGAACGCCGTCAGCCGGCTCCCGCTTACCTTTCCGTTTCGGAAAAGGACCTTACCTGCACGCTGGTGACTCTTCCTCAGCGCGACGAAGTTCCCATCATCTGCGACGTGTCGCTGGTGGTGGAATTCTACGCCAGACAGTAGTAGTCAGGATTAAAACTGACGCAAAAAAACGGCCGCGGAAGCGGCCGTTTTTTTATTGCCTGAAATCATTTATTTTATCTTATGGTATAATGGTCTAAAATATGAGAAGGAGCAAGCGCATGACATACAACATTTCCGGATCATTGTTAACATTAGTTTTATTATTTGCAAGCACCATTGTTTGCCAAGCTTTCGAGATTAAAGGCGACGTTTGGGTCCTGTCTGAAGTGGTTACTAACTCAGTGTTAAAGGAAAAACTCAAGGAAGCGGAATTTTACGCACTAAACAGAAACCCTTCCGAAGCAGCCTCGTCATTAAAAACAATAAGCAAAGACTTTTCTAATGTTAAAACTGCGGAAGGCGAACCATTAGAACTGGCAATCGAAGGCGCCAGACTTTGGTATAAGGCTAAAGCCTCTTCTTTTAAAGACCGGGAAATAGTTACCGAGGCGGAAAAACTTTTGAGCGCTTACGCTAAAAAAGCCGAGGATAAATCTTGGAACAGTTACAAATACCTTTTCCACCGCATCAGAGATTATTATTTTAATAAGAAAGATTATGAAAACGTCTTAAACACCCAGAAAAGGCTAGTTCTTTATGACGTTCTTGATAATTGGGCCATAGATTCCTATTTGGAATATCTCAAAAGTTTCTCCTTAACAGACAATACGGAAGAATTCTTCAAAGAGATCGTTAAAAAAGGAGGGAAAATGAGCCCGAAGATGGAATTACAGCTAATTAAGCTCTCTTTGAAAAGCAAAGAAAAAAATTCTTGGATTAAATTATTAACATGGTTCGACAATAACCGTAGAGCTGAAATAGGTATCTTAAGAGAAGCAATAGATATCGCATCCTTAAATCTTGATGCCAGTAATCCCACCATGATTAAGACTTATTACATAACTCTAACCAACGTTATTTTGGCTCAAGTAGCAAATGAAGAAAACATGCCAAAAATAGCTGAGCTCCTAAACGAAAGACAAAAGATTAAAACTATTTGTCCTGAGATTTTTAATTAATAATAAATAGACGAAATACAATATGAGACGTCCATTTTATAAATATTTGCTTTTAGTCTTAGCTTTTTTAACGCTCTCTGCTGTAGCAAACGAATCGATTAGTGTACGAATTTTTGGGCCCAAAAAAATTTTTACTAATGACAGGATTAATTACTCTGTTTCCGTCCTCGGAAATGACAACGCGGAAGCAATTGAATGGAACTGGAAAAAAGACGGTATAGCATGTGGGAGCAATAGCAAATGTGAGGTAACTGCTAGTAACTCTGCCGGAACCATACAACTAACTTGTGACGTTACAGTTCGGATTGAAAATTCGCAAACAACCATTCAAGCTTCTGAAAACATAAGCGTGTCTGTGCCAATTATTAATATTTCACGCCAATCATATAGAGAATCCGATTTTACCGGAACAAACACAATTAAAAACATTGATGTTTTAGGAAGTACAGGTAAAGCGCTGTTACATAAAAACGGTATGAAACTATATCAAGAAAGATTTATGATTTCCATTTTTATCGGTCCTTCTGATACTGAAATTCAACAGATTGAGCTTAATGTTACGCCAAACAATTCGCTTAATTTTTATTACAATTTTGATTCAATATCCCCTTGCAAATTATTAGATTTTGATCTCACCACTCATTGTGGTTCAATGCCAATTAGTCAAATTTATGATATTCTTCCAAACTATGTTGAAGGGATAAAATGTTATGAAAATGTCCAAATAAAATTAATTGTTAATAACAGTGAAAAAATATCGTTAGATTATGGTGTTTTTGGTTATGAAGACACAGGCATAAAATATCCAACACAAAACATAAAGATAGTAACTGTTCCCGGCACTTACCTCGTTGATAATGAGTGGATGTATAAACCGGGATCAAATGTTGCTCAATATAATTGTCTAAGTTACGCAATAAAACAAAATGGAAAAATCAACAACACAAATTTTTGGGTAAAAGATGTATTAGACGGAAATCCATCATATGTTTACGACAATAAGTTTGTTGCAAATCCTAATTTCACAAATTGCTATCTAACTAGCATGGATACTTTCGGTAACAACAACGGCATATTTGATAACAATGATGTAGATAGCTTTTTTATGAATTCTTATTGGGGAAATGATAGAGCTTACGGCACAACAACATCTTATAGTAATTGTAGAAAAATATATTATAATTCAAGTATGTTTGGTCCCAAATTTCACGCCGCAAGGAAAAGTTATCGTACAGAAGGATGCCATAATAATTGGCATATTTTTGAAAGCAAATTGGGTACGATTTATATAATTATTCACCGTTCTGAGCAATTGGAAGGAAATTATTGTGGTCAAATTCAACAAAAATATAGGTAAATATATGAAGCCTAAAATTCTTTTAGCTTTCCTAATCATTATATTCTGCATTTTTTCTTATGCAGAAATATCTTTCACGGAACTTCAAAATTTCACTAATAAGATATATTTGACAGAGACTAAATTGATTCTGGGCAAAGAACTCCAAAAGCACCTTGAAATATTGAAAAGAGGCAAAGATACTGAATCTTGCAAAGAGTACGACGATGCCGTACGTTACACTAATGCCTATTTCATAGCCATGGAAATGGCTCTGGAACCGCCAGCAATCGCATTGCCTAGGTTATTCGCTCTTTTTGAAAACAAATCGCTTAATCAGCAAACTATTAAACACCCGTTGGACAATTACGAAAAATCTTTGAGAGAATGGGCGTACCATGTTATTGAAAGCCGAATGGGAACAGATCTCGCACCCGATTTGCAAATGGACAAATATAAAGATAGCGTCATATTTAACTGGATTCCGCCAAAAAGTTCCTATGCTGTAACAACTATTCATTTTTACTATTCTGGGCGAAAACATCTTAAGACTCTTTGGGACGTTTGGTATGATTGTTGGAAAAAAGAGCAATCTAGACAGAAACCGAGACCGGAAGTTGAAGAAAGGCTTCTAGACGAGATTGCGTCTTGCTTCGGCTATAACATTTTCCCGTTTGTCGCCGATGCAATAGAAAAAGGAGACGATAGCTTGTCATCGCTTGTTAAAATACTGGATCCCTACAGCGGATATGAAGGAACTATCCTCTTTGCTCCTCCGGAGTTAATTGAACACAACACCGAAAATAGCAATTATTATTTGAAATCCTTGGATAATTTCCAAGACACAGAAGCTTTTTTAAAATGGTGGAAGGAAAACAAACATAAATATGTCATTCCTGAACCCGAAAAAAAACTCAGCGATCTCAAGCCAATGCTAACAGATCAAAAGACGTCTCCGTATGCTGATATTGCTTATAAAAGATTAATGGAATTAGAAAATGCCTTGATCAAATTTTGCAATCAGCCGTTGAATGACAACACAAACTGCTGGTATTATAGATTAGAAGATTGAAAAGCATGAATACTCCTTTCGTTCTGATTTTTTTCATTGTTTTATGTTTTCAAGCCAGCGCTGACAATACCGTTTGTTCCTGCAGCGGATCCTCTGAGGATTTTGTCGGCAACGTTTGCGCTTTGCTTCCGGAACAAGCAAAGGACATCGAATCGAAAGATAATATTTATGAAAAATATGACTTGGCCTTCAAGTGTTATTTGGAATACGCCGACAGAGAAATATCCGAACTATACCCTAATAGCAAAACTAAATGTTCCGACCAATTTGAAAAAATCGCCAACAACATTACTCCGCTTTGCGTCCTTGCAGATGGTATAGAGAGAATATGGAGTGAGGAGCACGCCCAAAGGAAAAGCGGTCCACTTTCTTTAAGTGAATTTGCAAAAGCTGCGGACACTCTTGCCGAATTGAAAATCAGGATATTTGACCCAGATGATCCACTGATCGATATTGAAAACTACAAAAGACTGCTTTTGATTCCGTCGTATTCTGGGCAAATCTATAATTGGGTTGAGAAATTATATTTTACCCGAGAAAAAGACAAAGCCTACAATTGTTTTGAATTTTTCCTATTGCCGGAAAACACCGATAAATTTACGATAGGGGCAGCTTTGTTTTTTTTAGCCAGATGCAATAAAAACGGAATACCAAAAGATATGGCTTGGGATGAGCGGTTAAAGATGGCTCTCCCCAGGCTCTTGGCGGTTCAGCGCTATCCTACTTGTCTGACATACATATCATACGCTTACTTCTTCGCAGGAGAGATCTACGTTACATTTGGATATTACAAGCAAGCGGTCGCTCTTTTTATGATCGACGTCCCGTCTGTTGACCTTGCCGTTGTGAAAGAAATGCGACATAGAGAAGCTTTTTCGCCATGTTGCAATTGCAACGACATCACTAACGCTTTGAAACACATCCACGAATGGAGCCGTTACACAAAAGACAAAAATAAAGATTTCATTATGAACGGTTACAAGCAAATATTCAGTGAAGCTCTTTGGAATTATTGCGAGACTAATTTCTTTACCGCATATGACAAACACATAGCCATAAAAAGAGCCCTGGAGGACGATAGGAAAGATATTCCTGAATTTGAACTGTTTGAAGAGGCCCTGCTGCATCCCTGGCCGAATGTCGATCAGATTCCAGCTAACATCGCCACAAACAGAGTTCTTAACAATAATGTTTTTTAACGTAACTTTGCATTGTTATGGCCGCAACCGTGGCCGTTTTTTTACTGCCAATTATTTTAAAAAGCTTTTTTTGATAGACTGATATGTGTATCAAATCTTGGGATTAATCCCAAGATTTGATACAGAAGCCTAGATTCCTACCGCTGCGCCTAGCGTTTCGCCGATGGGTTCCCTAATTACGAGATCGGCTTTGTGGTCGAAGGGCGTCGCGCTCTTGTTTATGAGCACGATGGTGTCGCCGCGAAAATAGTTGAGGAGGCCGGCGGCGGGATAGACGTTCAGCGACGTGCCGCCCACGATCAAAGTCTTGGCGCGCATGATGTCCGTTACGGCGCCGCGCACGGTGTCGTCGTCCAGCGATTCCTCGTAGAGGACGACGTCGGGCTTAATGTAGCCTCCGCAGGAGCAGATCGGGATGCCGTCGCAGTTCTTGACGTAGTCGAGGTCGAAGCTTTTCCCGCAGTTCAAACAGTAGTTGCGGGCGACCGAGCCGTGCAGCTCCCAGACGCGCTTGCTGCCCGCTTTGGTGTGCAAGGCGTCGATGTTCTGCGTAACGACGGAAATGAGCTTCCCTTCCCGCTCGAGCTTGGCAAGAGCCAAGTGCGCTTTGTTGGGCTTCACGCCTTCGACTAAGATCTTGTCGCGGTAAAAGCGGAAGAACTCCTTCGTGTGCTCGAAGAAGAAGGAGTGGGAGAGTATCGTTTCCGGAGGGTAGGCGTATTTCTGGTTGTAAAGGCCGTCCACGCTCCTGAAGTCGGGTATCACCGACTCCGTGGAGACGCCGGCACCGCCGAAAAAGACGATGCCGTCCCCTTTCAGGATCTCAGCAAGATCTTTCAATTGTTATCAGAAGGGTTGGTAAACTTCGTTGCAGCGGGTCGTCTCTTTCTCAGTGGAGATGATCGGGAGATAGCGGCAGGCGCTGAGGGCGAAAGACGCAAGCAGAATAAGGACGATTAGTTTTTTCATAGTTTTATTTTCCGCAACAGTTCTTGTATTTTTTGCCGCTGCCGCAGGGGCAAGGATCATTCCTGCCGACCTTGGGCTGCGTTCTGACTATGGTTTTCTGTTTCAACGCGCCGCCGGCGCCGCTGTAGGCAACGTCCGACATGTGCATGTCGTTCTGGATCTCGCTCGGGGCGCTGACTTCGTTGTAGCTGTAAGTCGCGTTGCTCATGTCCATAAGCGCCTGGGGATCGCGTACGGTCGTAAGGTTGAAGAGCGATTTGGCGACTTCGCCGGCCAGGCTTTCCATCATGGTCGTGAAGATGGCGTGCGCTTCTTTCTTGTACTCAAGCAGCGGGTCTTTCTGGCCGTAGGATCTTAAGTAGACGGACTCCCTCAGGCCGTCCATCTCGTAGAGGTGGTCCTTCCAGAACTTGTCGATCGTCATCAAAAAGACGATGTGCTCGAGCTTAGAGACGTTCTCCTCGCCTTCGATCTGGATCTTCCTATTGTAGGCCGCCCAGACGGCGTCCCTCAGGTAATGCTGGAGCTCGGAGGGGTTCTTCATCAGTTTCGCCACGTCGTCCCTGACAAGGTTGACGGGGAAGAGCGTAAGCACTTTCGCGATGAACTGGTTGACCATGCCGGAAGTAACTTCCTTGAACTCGCCCTGGGCCGCCATAAAGTCGTCGACGATATTGCCGGCGGCGTCATCAAGGAACTGCATGGCGTCTTCCCTGATGTTGTCCTCCATGAGAAGGTGCGTTCTAAACTCATAGATGACCGCGCGCTGCTTGTTCATCACGTCGTCGAATTCCAAGGTGTGCTTACGGATGCCAAAGTTTCTTTGCTCAACTCTCTTCTGAGCCGTCTCGATAGACTTGTTCAGCAAGGGATGCTGCAGCTCCTCATTCTCCTGCATGCCCATCTTTTCCATGAGCGTCGCGATCTTATCGGAACCGAACAATCTCATCAGATCGTCTTCCAAAGAGACGTAGAACCTAGAGGAACCGGGGTCGCCCTGACGTCCGGAACGGCCTCTTAACTGACGGTCGATGCGGCGCGATTCATGGCGCTCGGTGCCGATGATGTGCAAGCCTCCGAGTTCGGGAACGCCCGGGCCCAACTTAATGTCGGTGCCTCGGCCTGCCATGTTCGTGGCGATGGTCACGCTGCCTTTCTGTCCCGCCTGGGCGACGATCTCGGCTTCCCTCTCGTGGTACTTGGCGTTCAGGACGCTGTGAGGTATTTTAAGACGCTGGAGCATTCTGGAGAGGACTTCCGACTGGTCGACCGTAACGGTGCCGACCAAGACCGGCTGGCCAGTTTCGTAGCAACGGGAAATATCCCTTATGACGGCGTTGTATTTTTCCCTTCTCGTCTTGTAGACGATGTCGTTGAGGTCTTTCCTCTGCACCGGCTTGTTCGTCGGGATAGAGACGACGTCCAAACCGTAGATCTGCTGGAATTCCTCGGCTTCCGTTTCGGCCGTACCGGTCATGCCGGCCAGCTTCTTGTACAAACGGAAGTAGTTCTGGATGGTGATGGTCGCGTAGGTCTGCGATTCGCCCTCGATCTTGACGTTCTCTTTGGCTTCCAGGGCGCTGTGCAGTCCGTCGCTGTAACGTCTGCCCGGCATGATGCGGCCTGTGAATTCGTCGACGATCAAAACTTTGCCTTCCTGCACGACGTAGTTCACGTCTTTCTCGAACAGAACGTAGGCTCTCATCAGCTGCGAGAGGTTGTGCAGTCTTTCCGAGGTGTCGTGATAGACTCTCTGGAAGGCTTCCTTGGCCGCGACTTTCTCCTCCGCGGTCAGGCCTTCGTCCTCGTCGATCTTCATGGTCTCCTCGACGGGGTCTGGGAGGATGAACTTCGACTGGTCCTGCGGAGACAAAGTCGCCAGACCTTTGTCGGTCAGGAAGACTTCGTTGCTCTTCTCGTCCATGGCGAAATAGAGGTCTTCCGTGATCTTATGCATCTCCTTGCGCTTCATGTCGGCGATAAGATCGGCATGGATCTTGTCCAAGAGCTTGTGGTTCGCCGGATCTTCCATCATCTTGGTCAGTTGATGGTTCTTGGGGTTGCCGCGCCTGACGATGTACATAAGGCGGCCCGCTCTGTAGCGGTCGTTCTCGTCGCCCGTCTTCAAGAGTTCCCTGGCTTCATGCAGCATGTCGTTGCACATGATCTGCTGCTTTCCGACCAGGGTCTGCACAAGACCCTTTATCTCCTGGTAATTGTCTTCCCTGGACACGCCGACCGGACCGGAAATGATCAGCGGTGTTCTCGCTTCGTCGATAAGAATGGAGTCCACTTCGTCGATGATGGCGTACTGATGGCCTCTTTGCACCATCTCTTCCTTGCGCATGGCCATACCGTTGTCCCTAAGATAGTCGAAGCCGAACTCGCTGTTCGTGCCGTAGGTGACGTCGCAGTTGTACTGGATCCTTCTTTCCGCGGGATCCATCTGGTTCTGGATGCAGCCGATGGTTATGCCTAAGAAATCGAAGACGCCCTTGTTCCACTGCGAGTCGCGGCGGGCAAGGTAATCGTTGACCGTGACGACGTGCACGCCCTTGCCGGTCAGGGCGTTCAAATAGATCGGCATGATGGAGACAAGCGTCTTGCCTTCGCCGGTCGCCATTTCGGAAATGGCGCCGCGGTGCAGCACTATGCCGCCCAGTATCTGGACGTCGTAGGGTACCATGTTCCAGACATACGGCGAGCCGCAGACTTCCCAGCTCTGCCCGCACAGTCTCCGGCAGACGTTCTTAATGACAGCGAAAGCTTCGATCATAAGGTCGTCCAAAGTCTCGCCCTTTGCGAGCCTCTCCTTGAACTCCGCGGTCTTAGCCTTTATCTCGTCGTCCGAAAGCGCCTGATATTTCTCTTCCTGGGCGTTTATCTTCGCGACCAGGGGCTTGAGCCTCCTGATCACCCGCTTGTTGCGGTTGCCCAAGATAAGTTTCATTATCCAATTAGCCATAAATACAATACTCCAAACGTTATCTTGATATTTTATCAAAAATCACAAGATCCTTAGGAAATAAGCCGAAAAAAGGAAACAAGAGCGCGAGCGTCAGAGCGTGGAGATAATATTCCGATAGCGTTCTTCTATATGCTTTTCCAAATCAACGAAAGAGTCGATATACTCTGAAATGATTTTTTCAACGAGTGTTTTCGCCGCTTTTTTGTCATAGACGTGCGATGTACTGTTCCTCTCGGAGAGCATAGACAGCCAGATCTCCTCGTTTATGAAATCATAAGTCCTGTATGCGGCTTTGATTATTTCTCTCGGCGATCCGTTCGCCGCTTCCGTTACTCCTTCGTAAACAAGGAGTTCCTTTAAAACTTTCCAGCTGAGCTCGAACTGAATGTAAAATTTGTTGATAATGCCTCCAGTGACGAACTCGTTTTTCAGGTCCTGCTTGCCCGCTTCTTTCAAGACCTTCAAATTCTCCTTAAAGTTTTCAAACTTTTTCATAAAGCGTTATACCGTCTCTTGAAATTTCGTTCAGCAGTTCCTGATTGGAGACGCCTTTGAGGTCCACTACGTCAAAACGCAGCAGCGTGCTCGTCTCTTCCTCAACGTCCGTTCTAAACTTCTCTATGTTCCCGCCAATGACGGCCAGATCAATATCGCTCCCCCTTCTCTGCTCGCCTCTGGAACGGGATCCGAAAAGCACCGCTTTTTCAAGCCCGTTTCCTTTGGCAAAACGAAATATCTCATCCAGGACCGATTGTTTGATACCGGTCCGCTTAGAGAGTTGAAGCGTTTTCTTTGAATCTTTGCCGAACATTGTACGAAATCAAATAATGTTAATTTTTTCCTTTTTTATTTTACCATAACGTTCTCGCCTTTGACAAAAAGCTTGTAAACCTTCAGATCACTTCCGGCGCAGCCCAGCACGCCGAGACGCTCCGCCGGCCGCTTCGTATTGTCCGCGTACCAGCAAATGAGCTCCTCGTCGTACAAAAGGAAAAAGAATTTCCCCTTCCGGCTGAACTGCATCGTGTGCCGTCCAGGACTAAGCCCCAGGGCCTTCTCGTTCACTTCCCCGAAGCCCTTCAATCTTATCTTCGAAAGCTTGTTCCCGTAGCCGCCCAGGAAACCTACGCTGTCTTTCCCGGGATCGATGTTTTCGGTTCCCGCTTCAAACGCTCCCAAAACCGCGTCGGCCTTCGCTTCGAACTCCATAAAAATCGTGAAATCATTCCCCTTGAACCCGGGCGCCAAGAGATAAGCCGTGGCGTTCCCGGGCATCCCGGCCTTCAGGCACAACGCGCCGTCAACAATTTCCCACCATTCACCAGTGCTCTCCCAGCCCGCCATATCCGCCGACCCGGAGAAATCCAACCCCGTGTCCGCCGAATCCAAGCTCAATTCAGCGGGCGCGGACATTGGGCACTTCGCCAGGCCGAAACTTGGCAGCATGAAGCAATAGACAGGCTGGTAGCCGTCGCCCAGACTGTAGGCGGACTTGTCGGGAAGCCTGAAGCTTACAATGGAGCCAACTTCCCTTCCGCCGCCTTTCCAGAACCAACTCGACTCACCCCTGTTTTCTATCGAGAACTCGAAAACGGCCTTCCCGCCTTCCTTTTTGTAGGCGAAGGCCGCGCCTTTGCCGTATCCGCCCTTCGTTATCTTGTACCCGTCTCCGTCGGACCTGATCCTGAACTCATAATAATCCTTGAAACCGCCGGGCGCCTCGCAGCCGCTGAAGATCCCGTGCCCCTCGCCGTCCAGTTCGAGGAGTATCTCGGAAAACTCGCCCGAGGCTTCTATCATCGCGTAGTAGGCGCTCTCGTCATGCCCCTGCTTAAAGCGCACAGTAACGTCGTCCACGCTCTTTTCGCCGGCAAGGGGTATCTTATCCCATTCCGAACCGTCCCCGTCTATTTCGGCCGTCAGGGGCCAAATAAACGGTTCGTACGGCAAGAGCGGCAAAGGATCGATAGCGTCCTCCAGTCCGTCGTCGTCGCTGTCCGCCGAAGTAGGCGAGGGAGCCAAAAGCTCATCCGGCCTTCTGGCGAACCAGGGCTGCAGCACGCCGCCGCTCCAAATGCTCTCCCTGGCCTTCGTAAAGTCGTCCACCAGCCCGTCCGTACAGCGCTTGTTCTCATCGGAGCCGAAGTCCGCTTCCGTAAATGGCAGCTTCCCGTCGCAGAACATTCCCCCGTCCGGCACGCCGTCCATATCCCTGTCCACTACCAGAGTGGGCGTTCCGAAATACATCCTCAGCCACTGCAGGTCCGTCAGCGATCTGTCCGTCATGGCTATCCCGCTCCAGTGGTCCCCGCACTTCGCCGACAGATCCCAGGGCGTCTCATCCCACTCCCCATTTTCTTTCTGGAACCTGTGCCTGTTGATGAAGTGGTCGTAGATAACGTGATCGTCCTCCCTGTCCAGCCCGCTGTACGTTCCCAGACTCTCTATCTGGTGATGATACTCATGGCAGGTCAGCCAGGCTATGTCGTCGCCCAAAAACTGCGACCTTCCCGGCACCCCCTTGTCCCAATTGAACACTCCGAACGTTCCCCCTCCGCTCGTCCTGTATTTCCACTCCCCCGACCGAGCATCAAAGAAACGCAGCTGCGCGTTCTCTATTTGCCCGACATACTCGTCCTCGACAGGCTCCAAATTCGTCTTCTCGATGTTCCTGAGATCCACTATCGTAAACGTTCCTCCTCCCGGGAACTTATATTCCTCTCCCGAGAAACTCCTGCACGGCACGAGCGCCTTATACGAAGGAGGCGCGTCCTCCGGCACTTCTCCCCAATGCTGCGGCCTCTCGTCCCAAAAGATCTGCAGGTCATACCACACCCTAAAACCGTTGTTCACGAACCAGAACCTCTCCGCGAGCTTAAATTCCCTCACGATCTTCTCTTTCTCAGCCTCTCCCACCAAAGGAGGCAGCTCAGGATACGTCCCATCCGCCAAGCGCACATTGTACATGCTGTAAACATTCGGCATCACCAAAACCTTCACCGGCACCCGAACCACCGTCCTGCACCCGTGCGGCGACAGCGTATTCACCGCGTACTCCCTGCTCCAATCCTTAGAGCCGCCCCACCTAGCCTCCTCCACCGTCGGCTCCGTTCCCAAGTCATGCAAACGGTAATAATACCTGGTGCAGGGATTCAAGCCCGTAACCGTCAGCCTGTGCCAGTTCCCGGTCGTCCCATTCTCGACAACACGCGCCTCATCCTTCCACACGTCTTCCCATTCCCCCTCTGGCTTCCAGGTATTGCAGGGCTCTCCCCCTTCCCTAAGCATGATCTTCGTCGCGCACGGCGAAGCAGTGTGCCACTGCAACGTGAACTCCTTTTGCCCCAGCATCGACACAGGCCGCGTTGGATCAAAAATCGTCTCCTCGCCAAAAGCCAACACCCCAGTTCCCAAAACCAAAAATCCCAGCAAAACTCTCTTCATGCGTGCCTCCCAGCATAATTGATTATCAGTCAAATTGTAGCATAAACCAAATTGCGCCAAGGCAAAATGGTTCGGTAGGATCTCTACGCCAACTTAGGCTGCTGGGGCGGCTGAGGCTTGTGCTCGTGTATGTACCTCGCCGCGTAAACAAACGGCGTGTCCAGCAAAGACGTTATGATGAAGATAATATAACTAGAAACAATGAACGACCAAACAGTCTTCAGATCGTACACGCCGTAGAAAGCGAAAAGAGTAAACAGAACGTTGTTGATGAACTGGCTTATTAAAGTCGAGAAGTTGTTCCTAAACCAGAGGAATCTGTGCCTGTCCCCGCAGAGCTTAGTCGTAAGATCCCACCAGGTATGATAAAGCCAGACATCAGTAAACTGACTGATAGCGTAGACCAGCAAGGAGGATATGATAAGCCTGGGGGTATTGGCGAAAATAGCCTTAAAAGCGCCCATATGCGTATCAGCTTGATCCGGTGTATACAGCAGCCAGAGCTGGCTCACCACAAGGAAGAAGATAGAGGAGAATATCCCGATAGCTACCGCCTTGTTAGCGGACCGCTTCCCCTCGCACTCCGACAATATGTCCGTAATAAGGAACGTCACCGCGAAAGGCAGATTCCCCAACGTCTGCGTCCACCCGAAGGCCTTTATTACCAGCAGCACCTCGATATTCGCGACGATAGTCGCGATCGGCGTCAGGGCGTACAGCCCTGACCTTCCGAAGAGCCTGTAAGCAACGAGACAGGAAGAGTAGATGAATATAACGGTGATTATGAGTAATATTTCGTTCATGTCGGTGTGCCTACGGTAAAATCAGTGTTGTGAAGAAGTATGTCCACCCTTTCGTCATCCTTATACAAGGGGTAGATCTCCCGCATAAAAATATCAATAACGCCCTGATCCGGCTTAACAGGCGTAGTGTTGTCGCACATAACATTGATGTTGATCCTTTGGAAATACCGCAGCCCCAATTCCACATCCCGCAGCATCATTTCCGCAGTCTGCCCCTTCACCCCCACTAAAAAATTTGCTTCCTGGAAATCACATGCTA
>JAFYHD010000182.1 GCA_017539325.1 bacterium
AGTTCTCAAAACGGAAACTGCCAACCACCACCTCCGAGGCATTCGCCAGTTAAGTGGTTCACCAGTATACTATCCTATTCAGCTTTAAAAATCAAGGGGGCAAGGCGGAGGTTGCCACGCTTGGCGTGGATAAAAGGGGGATGTTTGGGCTGAGCGGTCAGGAGGCTGGTTCGATCTTGACGAACTTGGGGCGGTAGTTGCTCCAGTCTTTGATGATCTTTTCCGCGTTGGCTGAGCCTGTTCTGGCGAAGTGCTCCCAGAGGATGGCCAGGAGTTCCTTTTCGTCGGGGCTGTCTTTTTCCACGTTGGCCAGCTCGATGGTGGCGAGGTTGCACTTGAGGTCCAGATCGCCCGAGCGGTCGAGGACGTAGGCGACGCCGCCGGTCATGCCGGCGCCGAAATTAGAGCCTGTGGGGCCCAATACGACGACTTTCCCGCCCGTCATGTATTCGCAGCCGTGGTCGCCCACGCCCTCGGCTACAAGGAGCGCTCCGGAGTTCCTGATGGCGAAGCGCTCGCCGACCTGGCCCCTGATGAAGATCTTGCCCGCGGTGGCGCCGTAGCCGATGACGTTGCCGGCGATGAAGTTTTCCTCGGCGGGGTAATTGGCGGCGCCGGGGGATATGGTGATTATGCCGCCGGAGAGGCCCTTTCCAAGGAAGTCGTTGGCGGCGCCCTTAAGGTCTAAGGTGAGGCCGGAAAGGAGGAAGGCGCCGAAGGACTGTCCGGCGCTGCCTTTGAATTCTATGGTAATGAGATCGTCGGGCAGATTCTGATCGCCGTAGCGTTCACAGAGTTCTCCGGAAAGTCCGGCGCCGATGGCGCGGTCACTGTTGGTGACTTTTCTAACTGTTTTTCTCTGGCTTTTGCCGGAGAAAACGGAGTCGAGCAAGGGCAGAAGTTTTTCTCTGTCGTAACTCTTGAAAACGTAGGGCGCGGCTTTGGTCTTCGGGGCTTCCTCGACGTAAAGGATCTTGGAAAGATCCAGCTTGCTTTCTTTGGCGAGATCTTCGTCCGCTATGAGCAGGTCCGTCCTGCCGACGGCGTCTTTGAGGCTTCTGAGGCCGAGGGAGGCCAGGAGCTCCCTAGTTTCCCTGGCGAGGAGCTCGAGGTAGTTGACCAGGTATTCCGCCTTGCCGCTGAATTTCTGCCGCAAACATTCGTTCTGGGTGGCGATGCCGACGGGGCAATTTCCGCAGTGGCACTGGCGGTCGTAAACGCAGCCTAGGACTATGAGGAGCGTTGTGCCGAAGCAGAATTCCTCTGCGCCTAAGATGGCGCCTATTACGATGTCTTTGGCGGTCCTTATCTGTCCGTCCACCTGCAGCGTGACGTTTTCCCTGAGGCCGTTTTTAAGGAGAGTCTGCTGGACTTCGGCGAGGCCTAATTCCCAGGGGATGCCGGCGTGCCTTATGGAGGAGGTGGAGGCGGCGCCAGTGCCGCCGTCGAAACCGGAGACGAGGATTTTGTTGGCCTTGGCTTTGGCCGCGCCGGCGGCTATCGTACCGATGCCCGCTTCAGAAACTAGCTTTACCGAGATCGTGGTCTTGGGATCGACGTTCCTTAAGTCGTAGATAAGTTCCGCTAAGTCCTCGATGGAATAGATGTCGTGGTGGGGAGGAGGCGAGATGAGCGTCATGCCTTGCTTGGCGTAGCGCAGTCTCGCGATCAGTTCGTTGACTTTCTCGCCGGGGAGCTGGCCGCCTTCGCCGGGTTTGGCGCCCTGGGCCAGTTTTATCTGCAGTTCCTTGGCGCTTTTTATGTAGCTCGTGGTGACGCCGAAACGGCCGGAGGCGATCTGCTTGATGCCGCAGTCCGTGTCTTTGCCTATTCTTACGGGATCGAGTCCGCCCTCGCCGCAGTTGGACATGGAGCCGATGAAGTTGAAGGCTTTGGCGATGGCTTCGTGGGCTTCCGGGGAGATGGAGCCCAATGACATGGCCGCGCCGTAGAAGCGCTTCAAGATCTCCTCCACGGGCGTCACTTCCTCTACGGGGATGGCTTTTGTCTTCTTGAATCTCAGAAGATCCCTCAAGGTGTGGCAGCCTTCTTCCGTGCTGTTTATGAGTTTCGAGAATTCCAGGAATTTATCGTAGTCGTTTCCTCTGGCGGCTTCCCTTAAGGCGATCTGGACTTTGGCGGTCCAGCAGGGGCGTTCCTTTATTTCCGTTTTGCTTTCGTGGGCCGCTTTGATCTGCTTTTCAAGATCGCTTATGTCGATGCCGCCTATTCTGGAAGGCGTGCCGGAAAAATAAGCGTTTATCAGTTTTTCGGAAAGGCCTAAGGCTTCGAAAAGTTTTGCGAAGCGGTAGCTTCTCAAGGTAGAGATGCCGACCTTCGCCATGATCTTCAGAAGGCCGTTCCTAATTGCTTTGACGTAATTGGAGGACGCTTTGACTGGATCATCCGGGAAGATGTCGGCAACGGTCTCGAAAGCCAAGTACGGCGCGATGGCGGTGGCGCCGTAGCTTAACAATACGGCGAAGTGATGGACGTCCCAGCATTCGGCGGTCTGAAGGATGATGCCAACTGGCGGCCTGAGTCCGGCCTCGTTAAGGGCTTTGTCAACGGCGGCGGCGGCCAATAAAGAGGGAATAGGCAGTTCGCTGTCTTTTTTGTTTTCCAGCCGGTCGGAAAGGATGAGGATCTTAACGCCTTCCTTGACGGCGGCGAGGCATTCCTCGGCGAGTTTTTCCAGGGTGGCGGAAAGGTCGTCCTTGAAGAAAAGCGGGAAAGTTTTGGCCTTGTAAGCGGAGAGCCTGTCCAGTTCGTCTTCCGTAAGGATCGGTCTTTTAAGCTTGATGAGTTTGGCGCACTCGGGAGTTTCCTCGAGGATGTTTCCGCTGTTGCCGATGTAGGTCATGAT
Source organism: bacterium (assembly GCA_017539325.1). Lineage (GTDB taxonomy): Bacteria > Auribacterota > UBA3054 > UBA3054 > UBA3054 > UBA3054. Next base: position 2,867 of record JAFYHD010000182.1, read on the forward strand.
CGACATGACCTGCTCCTCCCTGATGGAGTCGATGGGAGGATTGGTGACCTGGGCGAAGCTCTGGTGGAAGTGGTCGAAGAGGGGATGGTACTTTTTGGAGAGCGCGGCCAGAGGGCTGGTGCAGCCCATGGAGCCCACTTGCTCCTTTCCGTTTTCTCCCATGAACTTCAGGGCTTTTATGACGTTCGCCTTGTCGTAATCGAAAAATTCCTGCTTTTCACCCAGGTCTTTGGGAACGTTCGAAGGAGCGACTTCCGTGAAGAGACCCTGAATCTGGACGTGATTTTCATCCACCCAGCGGCGGTAGGGTCTTAGCCTGGCGTACTTGGTCTTGACTTCCTCGTTCTCCAGTATGCGGTGCTCGTCGAGGTCAAGGAGGATTATGGAGCCGGGGTTGAGGTGTCCTCTGCGGGCGACGTCTTTGGGCTGGATGTCCAGTACGCCAGTCTCGGAGGCCAGAACGAAGAGCCCGTCTTTTCTTAAGGTCCAGCGGGCGGGCCTGAGGCCGTTCCTGTCCAGGGCCGCGCCGGCCGTGACGCCGTCTGTGAAGGCCAGGGCGGAGGGACCGTCCCAGGGTTCCATCAGCGCGGAGTGGTATTCGTAGAAGGCCCTGATATCGTGCCCCATATGATACTTCGCGCCCCAGGCCTGTGGCATCAGCATCAGTATGGCGTGGGCGGGATCGTAGCCGGAATTGATGAGGAGCTCGAAGATGTTGTCGAGGCAGAAGGAGTCCGAGGCGCCCTCAGAAAAGAGCGGCAGGACTTTTTGAAGATCGTCTCCCAGAAGCGGGGAACTAAGAGAGGGAAGCCTGGATCTCATGGCGTTCAGGTTTCCCTTGATGGTGTTTATTTCGCCATTGTGGGCCAGAAGCCGGAAAGGATGGGCGAGTTCCCAGCTTGGGAAGGTGTTGGTGGAGAAACGCTGGTGGACCAGGACCAAGGAAGTCTTAAGCTCTTCGTCCGTGAGGTCGGGATAGAATTTCTCCAATTGCGTCGCGATGAAAAGACCTTTGTAGACGATAGTGCGGGAAGAGAGGGAGCAGAAGAAGGAGCTTTGGCATTTCTTTTCCAGCACTCTTCTCAAAACGAAGAGTTTTCTCTCCAGTTCCTCTCCGTCGCCAACGGGATCGAAAGTTATGAAAAGCTGCTTTATGGCAGGCATGCCGGATCTCGCCACTGTGCCTATGGCCTCCGGCTTTACGGGAACGTCGCGCCAGCAGAGGACTCGGTAGCCGTTCTCATTCAATGTTTCTTCGATCAGCGTTTTTTCGTTCTTCTTTTCGAAGACCATGGCCACGGCGTACTGGCCGAGCGGCGGAAGGCCAGGGATCTCTTTTCTGAAGAAAGCGTCCGGTAGCTTGAACAAAAGCCCCGCGCCGTCGCCCGTCTCGGGATCGTTGCCGGTGGCGCCGCGGTGGATGAGGTTCTTGAGAACGGACAATCCTGAAACGATCACCTCATGGGAAGCGACGTTGTTAAGGTCGGCTACCAGGCCTACGCCGCAGGCGTCATGCTCGAAACTTTGATCGTAAAGTCCTTTCATTTTTCTTTTCGCTTAGAAAATATAAACAGGGTAAGAGTCGGGGTTCTTGCCGAAAAGCGTTACGTCGTCGATCTTTTTGATGACGGGGCCCTTCAGGAGCGCGTACAGGAATCTTTCCACGCCTATGCCGCCGCCGAAAGTCGAGG
>JAFYHD010000183.1 GCA_017539325.1 bacterium
AAAGTCGCTATCGTCGGCTTCGGCACCTTCGGCACCAGCAAGCGCAAAGCTCGCAAGGGCATCAACCCCAAGACCAAAGAACAGATCAAGATCGCGGCCAAGACCGTGGTCAAATTCAAAGCCAGCTCCGCTCTGCTCGGCAAGTAATTTGTCTTTTGGCAAAATAAGCGCTGCGGGCGGTCACGTCCGCAGCCTTATTTTTAATTAAAGGAGAAAGCGTCATATGAAACTTAATTGTGTCCTGAGTCTTTTGCTCGCGGCTATTGCTCTCTGCGGCTGCGCCACCTCTTCGCTCACCAAAGACGATCTCGCTTCCGCCAGAAAATATTACGTCGGCACTTTGGTTGACAAACAGATAATGGAAATGGACCGCACGGAAAAAGGCGTCTTCGGCGACAAGACCGTGAAGGCCACTTACCTTCGCTTGGCTGTCACTAACGACGAAGGCGTGACCCGCTACTTCTACAACCTTACCGAAAACGAAAGCGACGCGCGCACTCTCCAAACTTATTTCTACAGTCTCTTAAAAGGAGACAAAGTCCAGCTTGACCTGGGCTTCATCGACGCCGGACAAAACGAAGAGGAATTCGAAGGCGTCCTGAAACTTTAAAACAGTTTCGCGATCATGGCAATGAAAAATTCGGCTCTCAGAGGAGAGCCGTTTTTTTGTTCACTGATCGAGGCGTCCTGCTATCTTTCCATCCTCTAGCTTGAGGATCCTCTGGTTCCGGCTTCCCCGGAATTTCAGTTCCAGGCTTTTTTCCGCCAAAAGAAAAGGACCGTCCACCAGAACGTCGATCGTCTTCAAAAGCCTTTGCCAATCGTCGTGGCCGCCTTCTTCTATTCCTTTCTGAAGTTCCTCGTAAGTGTAGCCTGTGAAAGCCCAGACGTTCTTGCCCGCGGCTTTGACCGCTTCCGCGATCACCGCGGCGGGCTCGGGCTGAAAGAAGGGCTCGCCGCCGGAAAGCGTCACGCCGTCGAGATAAGGATCGGCGAGGATCTTTTCTATCATCTCTTCCGTCGTCGATTCCGTGCCGCCCAATGGATCGTGCGTCTGCGGATTCTGGCAGCCGGGGCAGGCTCTCAGGCAGCCTTGGAAAAAGACCACCGCGCGAAAGCCCGTCCCGTCCGTTATCGATTCGGAAAGAAAACCGGCCAAACGAAATTTCATCTTTTTATCAGACGTTGTGTTTGACGCGTTCCTCGACCTCGGCGCGCTTGGCGTTGTTGAAGCGCTCAAGCGTTCCCACAAGGTAGCCGGTGATGCGGCGGATACGCTGGAAGTTTCCGAGTCCGTCCTCTTCCTTTCTGCCGCAGTGCGGGCAAGTGTCGCCGATGATTCCGTTGAAGCCGCAGACCGGGTCTCTGTCGACCGCGTGGTTGACGGAGCCGTAGCCCACGCCGTAGTCGTGCATCATGCGGATGATCTTTTCGAAGGCTTCCAGGTTCTGGGTCGGATCGCCGTCGAGTTCAACGTAGGTGATGTGGCCGGCGTTCGTCAGATTATGATAGGGAGCCTCGAGTCTGATCTTGTCGCGCGCGCTGATCGGGAAGTAAACGGGAATGTGGAAGCTGTTGGTATAGAACTCATGGTCCGTGATGCCGGGCATGACGCCGAAGCGCTTGCGGTCCATCTTGACGAAACGGCCGGAGAGACCTTCAGCAGGAGTAGCCAGCAGCGAGAAGTTCAGGCCGTAGTCCTTGCTGGCCTGGTCCATCCTGTCGCGCATATGGCCGATGATCTCGAGGCCGAGATTCTGCGCTTTCACGGATTCGCCGTGATGCTCGCCAATCAAACTCTTCAAAGTTTCCGCCAAGCCGATGAAGCCGCAGGAGAGCGTGCCGTGCTTCAAGACTTCGCCGACTTCGTCGTCGGGTCCGAGTTTTTCAGAGTCAAGCCAAACGCCCGCGCCCATCAGGAACGGGAAGTTCCTGACTTTCTTGTGGCTCTGGATGGCGAAGCGGGAAAGCAGCTGATCGATGACCAGATCGATCTTGCGGTCAAGCGACTGGAAGAAAACGTCGATGTTGCCGTGCGCGAGAATGGCGAGACGGGGCAGGTTGATGGTCGTGAAAGAAAGGTTGCCGCGGCTGTTGGAAATGGCCTTGGAAGGATCGTAGACGTTGCTGATGACCCTGGTGCGGCAGCCCATGTAAGCGATCTCGGTCTCGGGATGACCTTCCTTGTAGAAGGCCTTGTTGAAAGGCGCATCCTGGAAGGAGAAGTTCGGGAAGAGACGCTTGGCGCTCACGCGGCAGGCCAGCTTGAAGAGGTCGTAGTTCGGCTCACCTTCGTTGTAGTTGATGCCTTCCTTGACGCGGAAGATCTGGATCGGGAAGATTGGCGTTTCGCCATGTCCCAAGCCCGCTTCCGTAGCGAGCAGCATGTTCCTCACGACCATGCGGCCTTCCGCGGAAGTGTCCATGCCGTAGTTGACGGACGAGAACGGCGTCTGCGCGCCGGCTCTGGAATGCATGGTATTGAGGTTGTGGATGAGAGCTTCCACCGCCTGGTACGTTTCCTTGTCCGTTTCCTTATAGGCTTTCTTGGCGGCGAATTCCTGGGCCTTCTTGATCTCCTCGGCAGGGAGGCCGATCTTCTGCAGTTCTTCCGCTTCCTTGAGCGCGTATTCCTCGCCCTTTTCGATAGTGGCCGTCAGCCCCTGATTTTTCAGGTCTTCCTCGACCTTGGTCGCGGCTTCCAGTTTCTCGGAATCAAGAAGCTCAATGTAGGTGAGGATGTTCTTGCGGTACTGCTTGGCGTAGGTCTTCTTGACGCCCGGAGCCAGGCCGTAGTCGAAGTTGACTATGGACTGTCCGCCGTGCTGGTCGTTCTGGTTTGCCTGAATGGCGATGCAGGCCAGAGCGGAATAGCTGGCGATGGAATTCGGCTCTCTCAAGACGCCGTGGCCGGTCGTGAAGCCGCCCTTGAAGAGCTTAAGGAGGTCGATCTGACAGCAGGTGGTCGTAAGCGTGTAGAAGTCCATGTCGTGGATGTGAATGTCGCCTTCGCGGTGCGCCTTGGCGTGCTCGGGCTTCAATATGAACATTTCATAGAACTGCTTGGCGCCCTCGGAACCGTATTTCAGCATGGAACCCATCGCGGTGTTGCCGTCGATGTTGGCGTTCTCTCTTTTGATATCGCTGTCGCTGGCATCCTTGAAAGTAATATCCTCATAGATCTTCATCAGCCTGGTATTCATCTGGCGCACTCTGCTTCTGTTCGCGCGGTACAATATATAGGCTTTAGCGGTACGTACGTGACCGGCGTCGATAAGGACCTGTTCCACCACGTCCTGGATGCTCTCGACATCAGGGACTTCCTGAATAGTTTCTTCCACTCTGCGGGAAACTTCGGCAGCCAGTTCGGCGGCGGCTTTTTCATCCTGGGGGAACCCGGTAGCGGCAAAGGCTTTTTTGATAGCGCCGGCGATCTTGCTCTCGTCGAAAGGCACTCGGCGTCCGTCACGTTTTACGATTTCGCTGATCATATTTTTTCCTTGGATTAGTTGGTTGTCAGTTATTATAGCATTTTTAGGAATGATTCCTATTCCTTATATTGCTTGAGTTTTCCACATTCTTCGGGCTTTTTGGCTGCCTACCACAAGATATTGTGTTTTGCCTCTCAAAAAACCCACAATATTGATTGTGGGCACCATTGTATTACATTCATTTCTGAATGTCAAGACCCCCTTTTAGACCCCAAAACAAGGCGGTTTTGGTACAATTGGCTAACCAAAAAGGAGTGTTTATGAGGATCTCGGAGCTATTATCTAAGACCGCCCAGACCTGGCCGGAAGTCCCCTATATGTTTTATGAGGACGACGTCGTAACTTACAGGGAGACCGACGAGCTCGTGGGGGAACTCGCTGAAAAGCTTTCCGCCTATGGCGACTATAAAGGACGCTTCATACTGCTTTCCTCTTCCAACTGCCCGCAGTTCGTCATCGCCTATCACGCCGTGCTGCGCTTGGGCGGCAAGGTCCTGCCCGTCAATCCCCGTCTTGCCAAAGAGGAATTGGAGTACATAGTAAGAGACGCCTGCGTCCCCTTCTCCATTTGTTTGGAAGGCAAGGGCGGCGCCATCGCGGGCGAAGAAGTGGCGAAGATAGATTTCGGCAAATACTCCGTCGTTCTAAAAAAGACGCCGGAGGAACTGATCACGAAAAAGCCTTTCTTCCCCGAGGATCTTTCCAAGGTCGCCGTCTGCATCTACACTTCCGGCACGACTGGGCACCCTAAGGGCGCGCTTCTGACGGATGAGCAACTGCTCGCAAACGCGAGGATGTGCCACAAAGGCCTGGACGCCCGCAGTGAAGGCGAAGTGATGGTGACGGTCCTTCCGCTTTTCCACGCCTACGCCGGCACCGCCTGCTTATTGATGACTCTCTCCTGCCACTCCACGATGCTCATCATAGAAAATTTCCAACCGCTGAAAGTTTTGGAGGAGATGCAAAAGCATAACGCCACCATTTTCCTCGGCGTTCCCGCCATGTACGCCGTTCTCGCGAACGTGGAGGCTCCGCCGAAGATTCCCACCTGGCGCATCTGTGTAAGCGGCGGCGCTCCCTTGCCCGCGGTCGTAGGCGAAAACTTCCTAGCCAAATACGGACTGACGATCGCGGAAGGCGACGGCCCGACGGAATGCGGTCCGGCGACTGCCTTCAATCCCGTGCACGGACCTGTGAAAGTCGGCACCATCGGCTTCCCTCTGGAAGGTGTCTCCATGAAGATCGTCGGCAACGATAGCCAAGAGCTGCCGCAGGGCGCCATCGGCGAGATCGTTGTGAAAAGCCCCTCGAATTTCCTGGCCTATTTGAACCAGCCGGAAGAGACCGCCAAAACGCTCGTCGACGGCTGGGTCTACACGGGAGACTTGGGCTTCGTCGACCAGGACGGCTACTTCGCCATCGTAGACCGCAAAAAAGACATGCTCTTGGTTGGCGGCCTCAACGTCTATCCCAGGGAGATAGAGGAATACCTTATGCGCCATCCCGCCGTCAGAGAATGCTCGGTCATAGGCCGCAACGACGATCTGAGAGGCGAAGTGCCGGTCGCCTTCGTCGCCCTGAAAGAAGGACAAACTTTGACGGAGCTCGAGATGCGCCAGTTCTTAAGAGATAAGCTCGCGGCCTACAAGATTCCCAAGGAACTCGTCATTCTTGATGCTCTGCCCAGGAATCCCACAGGCAAGATCTACAAGCTGGCCCTAAGGGCCGGCTACCAAGACGGAACGTACAAGTAGTTTGACTTTAAGAGGGGTATAAGATACAATTTACCCCATATTTTTCTTGACGCGCCAATAGCTCAGCTGGATAGAGCAACGGATTTCTAATCCGTAGGTCGCAGGTTCGAATCCTGCTTGGCGCGCCATTTTTCTAGGTTTTCCCATTCGCCCGTCTTGGTCGTTTTAAGCTTGCCGCCAACTTCTTCTATGAACATGGCGTTCGCCGGAAAATTTTTCCCTTCCTCTGGCGGCAGACAGAAAAGCATGGTGGACAGTCCGTCGGCCGTGATCCCGTCGTAAGCGACCACAGAAACGCTCAGAAGGCTCGTTTTGGCTGCTTTCCCCGTCCGGGCATCAACTATATGGATCACGCTGTTAGAGCCGCTTTTATAGAAGTTGGCGTAGCTTCCCGAGGTGGAGACAGCGCCGTTGTAGAGAGAGATCACCGATGTTTCATTTTCGCTCTCGGGATCTTTTATGCCTATGTCCCAGATCTTCTTCCCGGGGGAGGCGCAGACGATCTCGCCGCCCGCGTCCACCAAGAACTTCGTAAGGCCGTGTTTTTTCAGGACCGCGGCGGCGCGGTCCGCGGCGTAGCCCGCCGCCAGGGAATTGAGATCCAGTCTCATGCCTTTGGGCAGACGGATGAAATCATTGGAAGTCTCCACCTTGTCGAGGCCTGTTAGGCGCAGCGCTTCCTCTATCTCTTCCGCCGTCGGTTCTTTTTTTATTCCCTCCGGTCCGAAGCCCCAGAGGCTTATGAGTTTTCCCGCGGTGGGATCGAAGCGTCCGCCAGAAAGCTCATGGAGTTCTTTGGCTTTTTCCCACATGGGGAGAAGCACGGGCGAGAGTTTGTGCCACTGCCCGTCATTCAAACTGTTGATCTCGCTTTCGGGGATGAAGCGGCTGGCGGCCCGCTCCACCTCGTCGATGGCCGCGAAGGCTTCCTGGAGGATAGCTCCGCTGTTCTTGGTCCTGGGGATGACGATCTTTGTTACAGTCGCCATCTGGAAGCGCTTTTCCTCGATCCATTCGCCTCTTTTCCTGTTGGCGAAGAAGATCGTTGCGGCGGCCAAAAGCAAAAAGGCCACCGTCATAATAGTGGCCTTTTTCATCAGATCACGATGAGATCTTTGGGGAACTTGTTGAGGAGCTCGACTCCCTCGTCGGTTATCATGACGAGGTCCTCGATCCTCACGCCGCCCAAGCCGGGAACGTAGATGCCGGGCTCGACAGAGAAGCACATGCCAGTTTCAGCGTGCAGCCCATTGGGAAGACCGATGGAGGGCTCCTCGTGCACTTCCAAGCCGATGCCGTGGCCCAAGCGGTGCGTGAAGTACTGGCCGTATCCGGCCTTTTCGATGTAGTCGCGGGCTACGGTGTCGATGTCTTTCAAAAGCACGCCGGGCTTGATGAAATCGAGGGCCGCCTGCTGGGCGCCTTTCACGATCTCGTAAATTTTGCGCATCTCGGGCGAAGGCTCGCCGATAAAGACCGTTCTGGTCATATCGGAGCAGTAGCCGTCAAGAACGCCGCCGATATCGAGGACCAGGCAATCGCCTTCCTTGGGCAGGGTGTCGCTGGGTTCGTGGTGCGGCTCAGCGGCGTGCGGTCCGTAGCCCGTGATGGGATCGAAGGAGAAGCCCGAGGCTCCCCTCTTAAGATACATGGGCAGCAGTTTTTCCGCCAGTTCCTTTTCAGAGATGCGCGTCTTGGCCAGCTCGATGAGTTCGCCCATGACTTCGTCGTTCTGCAGAGAGGAGGCGCGCATTTTCGCCTGCTCGTCCTTGTCCTTGTACATGCGGACGAGCGCCGTGAGGGCGCCGCCGTCCGTAAACTTCAGATCGCTTCTCAAAGCCTGGAGACGGAGCAAAAGTTTGGCGGGCATCAAACCGTCCACGCCGCAGGTGCTGTTTTCCGGGAAAGCTTCGGCCGCGGCCTTCAGGGGATCGTCGCCGTCCTTGTAGCTTTGTATTTCCGCGTCGGCGCATTCCGTAACGGAGAAGAGCACGTTGACGAAAAGCTTAGCGCTTTTTTCGTCGACGTAGAGCGCGAAGAATCTTTCGCCAGGGGCGACTTTGACGCCGGTTAGGTAAGCGATGGACATCGGCTGTGTGAGAAGCAGGGCGGCCAAGCCGCTCTTTTTCATCTCAGATCTGAGTTTTTCTATTCTGTTCATTATTATTTATCCTTACTGTTTTTTCTGGATCTTGCCCCAGCTGTCCTTCAAAGTGGCGGTGCGGTTGTAGACGGGATGCTCCGGCGTGGAGGTACGGTCGGGGGTGAAGTAGCCTATTCTTTCGAACTGCACGGGCGTGAGCGGCTTCACGTTCGCGGCGGCCGGTTCCGCCAGGGCGTTCTCATTGACGGAGAGGGAATCGGGATTGACGTTGACGGTGAAATCCTGGCCCTCGGGAACGTTCTCGGGATCGTCGACCTTGAAGAGCGCCGAGAAATTGTTGAGCGTGACCTTCACTGCGGAGTGCGCGGCCACCCAGTGGATGGTGCCTTTGACCTTGCGGCCGTCAGGCGATTCGCCGCCTCTGGTGGCGGGATCGTAGGTGCAGCGGAGTTCCGTGATGTTGCCCTGCGCGTCCTTTACGACTTCCTGGCAAGTGATGAAGTAAGCGTATCTCAATCTTACTTCGCGGCCGGGCGCCAGGCGGAAGAACTTGTTGGGAGGATCTTCCATGAAATCCTCGCGCTCGATGTAGAGTTCTCTGCCGAAGGGCACTTCCCTCGTGCCGGCGGATTCGTCTTCCGGATTGTTGATGGCCGTCAAAGTTTCCGTCTGTCCTTCCGGGTAGTTGGTCAGAACGACTTTCAGGGGGTCCTGGACCAGCATCAGGCGCTGGGCCGTGCGGTTCAGTTCGTCCCTGACGCAGTGCTCGAGCAAAGCGAAATCGACGACGCTGTCGACCTTGGCGATGCCGACTCTTTTGATGAATTCCCTGATAGCCGCGGGCGGATACCCTCTTCTGCGCATGCCGGAAAGGGTGGGCATCCTGGGATCGTCCCAGCCCGTGACGTAGCCATTATCAACGAGCGTTCTGAGTTTTCGCTTGGACATGACGGTGCCCGTCAGGTTCAGTCTCGCGAATTCCGTCTGTTCGGGATGGTGGACGTTGTCAAGCTGATCGAGGAACCAGTTGTAGAGAGGCCTGTGGTTCTCGAATTCCAGCGAGCAAAGGGAATTGGTGATGCCTTCTATGGAGTCCTCGAGGCCGTGGGCCCAGTCGTACATCGGGTAGATGCACCACTTGCTGCCCTGGCGGTGATGGTCTTTTCTCACGATGCGGTACATGACGGGATCGCGGAAGTTGATGTTCTGAGACTTCATGTCGATCTTGGCGCGCAAGACTTTCGAACCGTCGGGGAATTCCCCGGCGCGCATACGCTGGAAGAGATCGAGGTTCTCCTCTACGCTGCGGTTGCGGTACGGGCTCTCGACGCCAGGTTCCGTCAGCGTTCCGCGCATCTGGCGGATCTCGTCGGGCGTGGAGTCGTCGACATAGGCCTTGCCTTTCTTGATCATTTCTATGGCCCACTCGTACATCTTTTCGAAGTAGTCGGAAGCGAAGTAAAGATGCGGCCCCCAGTCAAAGCCCAGCCAGTGGATGTCCTCCTTTATGGCCTCGACGTACTCGTCGTCTTCCTTGGAGGGATTGGTGTCGTCGAAGCGCAGATGGCACTCGGCGTCAGGGTATTCCTCCGCCAGGCCGAAATCGAGGCACAGAGCCTTGGCGTGGCCGATGTGCAGATATCCGTTCGGTTCCGGGGGAAAGCGCGTCACCACTCTTTTGAATTTGCCGGCCGCCAGCTCGTCGTTGATCTTCTGGCGGATAAAATCAAGGTGTCGTTCTTCCGTTGCTTTGATCTCTTCGCTCATAGTTTTTTTATGTTAGTTCGTTAAAGAATTTGCTCAGTTCTTCGACCGTCTCGAAAGTTTTTTCCGGGCCTTCCGCCAGGACTTTTGCCCTATCCACGATGCTGCTCCAGAAAACGGAAACGGCATGCAGTCCGGCCGCTTTCGCCTCTCTTACGTCGCTGGGCGCGTCGCCCACGTAGTAGACGTCCCCGGGCTCAAGCGAAAATTCCTTAAGGAAAGCTTCGCAGCTCTCCTTTTTGTTCACGCCTTTTTCCGAGCCGGTCCTTAGGAAGTCGAAGGCGTTCTCTAGTCCGGTCATCTCAAGGGAAATGGCGCAGCTGCCCTCGGCCTTCCCGGTCACCAGGCCCACCTTCACGTCTCTCTTTTTCAGGCTTGAAAGCAGTTCCCTGATTCCGGGATAAGGCTCCCTTAAGCTTTGGTGCAATTCGCGGTAATGCGCGTTGTATTCGTCTAGGGCCGCCTGCCAATTCTCCGGCTGGTTTTTGAGCTTGATCATGATGATGCCGAGCTCGTTGACGCCGAAATGCTCCATGATCTCCTCGTCGCTGAGGTTCTTGCCGAGATAGGTGATCATGGTCCGGCGGAAAGCTTCCACGCAGACCGGCAGGGTGTCGCAGAGCGTGCCGTCCCAGTCGAACAAGACGCCAGTCAGCATCACTTCACCGCCAGAAGCCCGTCGGGCGAGAAATAGTCGATCTTCATGGCGCGCTTCACTTCCTTCAGAGTCTGATCGGCGACGGCGGCCGCTTTTTCGCTGCCGGCCTTCAAGATCTCGCAGACTTCCGGAATGCGGGCTTCCCAATAGGCCCTGCGCTCTCTTATCGGCTTGAGTTCGGCCTGCAGAACATTGTTCAGGAACTTTTTGACTTTGACGTCGCCTAAGCCGCCTCTGCGGTAGTGGTCCTTCATCTCGTCAAGGTTCTTGTATTCCAGGCCGTACTTAGGGAAGTCCTCGTCTTTCGCGAAAGCGTCGAGGTAGGTGAAGACCGGGTTCCCTTCCACCTGTCCGGGGTCCTCGACTCTCAGATGGTTCTGGTCGGTGTACATCGTCTTCACTTTCTGCCAGACTTCCTCTTCGGAATCCGAGAGGTAGATGCAGTTGCCGAGCGACTTGCTCATCTTCGCCTTGCCGTCGGTGCCGGGAAGGCGCATGCTGGCGGCGTTGCTCGGAAGAAGGATCTCCGGAAGCACGAGCGTCTCGCCGTAGATGGCGTTGAACTTCTCGACGATGTCCCTGGTCTGCTCCAGCATGGGCTTCTGGTCCTCGCCGGCCGGGACCGTCGTGGCTTTGAAGGCCGTGATGTCGGCGGCCTGGCTCACAGGGTAAGTCAGAAAGCCGATAGGGATGCTGTCCTCAAAGCCGCGCATCTTGATTTCCGCTTTCAAGGTCGGGTTGCGCTTCAGCCAAGCCTCGGAAAAGAGGTCCATGTAGTAGAAGCACAGTTCGCAGAGCGCCGGGACCTGGGACTGGATGAAGATGTTGGAGATCTTGGGATCTATTCCGCAGGAGAGGTAATCCAGGGCCACGTTCAGAACGTTCTCCCTCACCTTCTCGGGATGCTCGGCGTTGTCGGTCAGCGCCTGGGCGTCCGCGATCATGATGTATATCTCGTCGTAAAGGCCGGAATTCTGCAGTTCCACGCGGCGGCGGATGCTGCCCACATAATGGCCGATGTGCAGTTTGCCCGTCGGCCTGTCACCTGTCAAGATGATCTTTTTCGTCATATTAGATTTTTCCTTCTTTGCGCAATTTCTCGAAGATCCTGAAAGCGCAGGCTTCCTTGCCTTCGTTCTCGGGGTCGAACGTTTCCCAGGGAGCGCTTGGCGCTTCGTAGGGCGCGTTGACGCCCGCCAGACCTTTCACGCTGCCCTCTTCGGCGCCTTTGTAGAGGCCCTTGTCGTCATGCTTGGCGCAGTATTCCAGGCTGGCCTTGACATATATTTCCTTGAAGCGTTCTTTGCCGATGATCTCCGCCGCCTGCGCCCTGGCCTTCTTGAAAGGCGAGACGAAAGCGCAGATGGCCGTGACGCCGGCCTCATTGAGAAGCTTGGCGGCTTCCGCCACCCTTCTTATGTGCTCGGCCTTGTCGCAGGCCGTGAAATCGAGATCCTTGCAGAGGCCGAGACGCATGTCCTCGCCGTCCAGGACGTAGGCAATGCCTCCCTTCTCGAAGATCTCTTTTTCCAGAGCGTAGGCGAGGTCGGATTTTCCGGAAGCGACCAGACCGGTTATCCAGATGGTCTGGGGCTTCTGGCCGAGGCGCTCGGATCTTTCCGCCATCCCCACGGCGTCGGGATGGCGCTTCAGCCTTTCGTCGATCACTTTCTGATCGTTGAGGCCGGGCGCGTCGTCCGCGGAATCCCTTCTGATGATCATGCCGGCGCCCACCGTGTTGTTGGTGATGGCGTCGATCAGGATGAAGGAGCCGGTCGCCCTGTTCTGTTCGAAGGGGTCGTACATCAGCTTCCGGTTGGAAACGATGGAAACGCGGCCGATCTCGTTCAGTTCAAGATGATCGGCTTTCTGCCGATGCAGGGTGTTGACGTCGATCCTGTAGCGGATCTGATCGATCCTGCAGCGGGAAGTCATGGTAGTCTGTTTGATGAAATAGCTGCCGTTGGGATCCATCGGCTGCTCGCTCATCCAGATCAGCGTCGCTTCGATGTGGCGGCCGATCTGAGGAAGATTGTTGGGCCTGACCAGCATGTCGCCGCGGCTGATGTCGATCTCGTCTTCCAATGTCACGGTCACCGACTGCCCGGGAATGGCGTGGTCAAGATCCCCGTCCATGGTGACGATGGCCTTGACGTGGCTTCTCTTGCCGCTCGGCAGCGCCATGACTTCGTCACCGACTTTGATGACGCCGGAAGCGACCTGTCCGCAGAAACCGCGGAAGTTGAGGTTGGGCCTTAAAACATACTGCACGGGATACCTGAGGTCGACCATGTTGCTGTCGCTGCCGATGTAAACGTTTTCCAGCAGTTCCAGAAGGCTCTCGCCCTCGTACCAGGTCATGTGCTCCTTATCCCTCGCGGCCACGTTGTCGCCGACGAGCGCCGAAATAGGCACGAACCTTAAGTCCTTGATGTTAAGCTTGCGGGCAAAGGCCGTGAAGTCCTTTTTGATCTTCGCGAAGACTTCCTCGGAATAATCCACCAGATCCATTTTATTGACCGCCACGATGATGTGGGGTATTCCCATAAGCGACGAGATGAAAAGATGGCGTTTTGACTGCGTGAGGACGCCTAGGCGGGCGTCTATGAGTATGACCGCGAGCTGCGCCGTGCTGGCGCCGGTCGCCATGTTTCTCGTGTACTGTTCGTGGCCCGGCGTGTCCGCCACGATGAATTTGCGCTTGGGCGTCGAGAAATAGCGGTAGGCTACGTCTATGGTGATGCCCTGTTCCCTTTCCGCCTTAAGGCCGTCCGTGAAGAGGGCGTAGTCTATTTCGCCCTTGGCCATTTGCTTGCTGGCGTTTTTGATGGAGGCCAGCTGGTCTTCGTAGACGCCCTTGGCATCGTGCAGAAGGTGCCCTAACATCGTGGACTTTCCGTCGTCCACGCTGCCCGCGCTGCTAAAGCGCAATAGTTCCTTCTGCTCGTTTTCCTTGAGGAACGCTTCTATCGTTTTGCCTTTTTTCATCTTAAAAATATCCTTCCCTTTTCTTGATCTCCATGGATCCTTCCGTGTCGTGGTCGATGATGCGCGTCGATCTTTCGGAGATTGTGACGACCATCATTTCCTCGATGATCTCCGGGACCGTCTTGGCCGTCGAGCGGATGGCGCCCGTGCAGGGGTAGCACCCGAGCGTTCTGAAGCGGCACATGACTTTCTCCGGCTTTTCGCCTTTCTTCAGAGGAATGGGGCCGTCAAGCGGGATGAGCATGTCGTCTCTCACCACCATTTCCCTTTCCTTGGCGAAATACATCGGGACGATCGGGATGTTCTCCTTGTAGATGTACTGCCAGACGTCCAGTTCCGTCCAGTTGGACAGAGGGAAGACGCGGATGGATTCGCCTTTGTTGATCTTGGCGTTGTAGAGGTTCCAGAGCTCGGGGCGCTGGTTCTTGGGCTCCCACTGCCCCATTTCGTCGCGGAAGGAGAAGATTCTTTCCTTGGCGCGGGATTTTTCCTCGTCTCTTCTCGCGCCGCCGAAAGCGGCGTCGTATTTGCCCAGTCTCAGGGCGTCGACCAGGGCCTTCGTCTTGAGGAGCGCGCAGCATTTCTGCGTGCCCAGCGCAAAGGGGTTCGTCCCGGCTTCTATGGCTTCCTCGTTGCGGTAGATCCTGAGTTCCGCTCCGATGTCCTTGCAGAACTTATCCCTGAAGGCGTACATATCATGGAACTTGAAATTGGTGTCCACGTGCAGAAGCGGGAACGGGATGGGCGCGGGGTAGAAAGCCTTCTGCGCCAATCTCACCATCACCGAGGAGTCCTTGCCGATGGAGTAGAGCATCACGGGGTTGGCGAACTCCGCCGCCACTTCCCTTATGATGTGGATGCTCTCGCTTTCCAGTTGCTGAAGATGAGTCAGCCTGTCTTCCATAAGCTTACTCCATCTCGTCGTAGAAGGCGACGAGCTTGCTGCTTCTCAAGGGGTTTTTCAGTTTCTTAAGGGCTTTGGATTCGATCTGGCGGACGCGTTCACGCGTGACCGCGAAGACCTTGCCGACTTCCTCGAGCGTCTTGGGCGGGCCGTATTTTCCGGACAGGCCGAAGCGCAGCTGGATGACCTTGCGCTCCCTGTCGGAAAGCTGGTTTAAGGCCTCGTTGATCTTTTCGTTCAGAAGCTTGTTGTTGGCGGCGAGAATGGGGTTCTCGGCGCTCTTGTCCTCGATGAAGTCGCCGAAAGTCGAGTCGTTGCCTTCGCCGACCGGCGTCTGCAGGGATATCGGCTGCTGGGCCATCTTCAGGATGCTCTGGACCTTCTGGACGGGCACGCCGATGTCGTTGGAGATCTCGTCCGGGGAAGGTTCGGAACCGTTCTGCTGGACCAGCTTCTTGGTCGAGCGGCGCATCTTGTTGATCGTTTCGATCATGTGCACCGGGATGCGGATGGTGCGGGCATGGTCGGCGATGGCGCGGGTTATAGACTGCCTGATCCACCAGGTCGCGTAGGTCGAGAACTTGAAGCTTCTCTCATGGTCGAATTTGTCGACCGCCTTCATAAGGCCGGTGTTGCCTTCCTGGATAAGATCGAGGAAGTCGAGGCCGTGGTTCATGTATTTCTTCGCGATGGAGACGACGAGCCTAAGGTTCGCCAGCACCATCTTGTTCTTTTCCTGCCTGGCCTTCTCGGTCCACTTCGCCAGCTGGTCGGCCTTCGAGAGGATATCCTTGGCGGACATGCGGCACTCGAATTCCTGCATCTGGATCTTCTGCTCCTCCTGGGCGATGCGGCGCCTGTTGCGGTCTTTCGTTTCCTTTTCCTCTTCCTGGCGGTTGGCTTCCTTGAGGTCGGCTATGGTCTTTTTCGTCTCGTTGATATCCTCGCCCATCTTGAGGACGTCTTCGGCGAAATTCTCGATCATGCTGTGCTTGAAGTGCAGCTGCCCGATGAGGTTCGTCATGGTGAGATGGTCTTTCCTTAGCTTCTCGCCCAACGCTTCGGCGTCCGTCTTGCGACCGTCGCGCCTGGCTCTGGTCATGCGCATGTAAGTCTGCCTCATGATGAGATCGAGGGATCTGATCTCTCTTCTGATGGGGCGCATCTTCTTGACGTAGTTGTCGCGGCTTCCGGCGCTCTTCCTCTCCTCTTCGGAGACGATGTGGTCGAAGCGCTCGCTGGCACCGAGGAGGCTGTTGCAGAGCTCAAGGACGCGCGTGGGCAAATTGCCGAACCCGGAGACGATCTCCTTGATCTGGCGCTCCGCGTCTCTTATAGTCTTGGCCATGTCCTGCTCCTGCTGCTTGGTCAGAAGCTTCGTGCGGCCCATCTGGCGCAGGTACGTCTTGACGGGGTCGTCGCTGGCGCCTTCCGCTATGCCGATGTCCAGGGAGTCGTCGAGCTCTTCCTCGTCCTTGAACTCGATGCCGACTTTCTTCAAGATGTCGACCACCTTGTTCTGCAGCTCTTCAACGTCGTCCATGCCGACGTCTTCCGGAACGATCGTGGTGAACTGGGTCAGCGTCACGAATTTCGCGCCGTTCTCGTCTTCCATGCAGATCTCGACCAGCTGCCTGGCCAGAACGCTGGCGAGGCTGTTGCCGGTTATGACGATCTCTTCGCCGGCGGGTTTGGCGGACGCTCTTCTGCCGCCGGTCTGTTTGAGCTTGGCAAGATTTCTTTCGGCTTCTTTCTTCTGCTCTTCCGTCGGTTGGAGTTTCTTTGTCTTCTTCAGCTCAGCTTTCTTGGGCTCGGGCTTTTTAACTTCCGCTTTCTTGACCGCGGGTTTCTTTACGGGCGCGGGCTTTTTCGCCGGAGCGGCCTTCTTGGGCGCGGACTTCTTGACGGGAGCCTTCACGACCGGCTTCTTCGCCGGCGCTTTCTTTACGACAGCCTTTTTCGCGGGCGCTTTCTTGGCGGGCGCGGCTTTCTTCGCGGGGGCCTTTTTGACGACCGGCTTTTTAGCGGGCGCTTTCTTGGCGGGAGCTTTCTTTACGACAGCCTTTTTCGCGGGCGCTTTCTTAGCGGGTGCGGCTTTCTTCGCCGGAACCTTCTTCACTACCGGCTTTTTAGCGGGCGCTTTCTTCACAACAGGCTTTTTAGCCGGAGCTTTCTTGGCGGGCGCGGGCTTCTTCGCGGGAGCCTTCTTTACGACCGGCTTCTTCGCGGGAACCTTCTTTACGACCGGCTGCTTCGCCGGCGCTTTCTTGGCGGGCGCGGGCTTCTTCGCGGGAGCCTTCTTCACGACCGGCTTTTTCGCCGGTGCTTTCTTAGCGGGAACGGGCTTCTTCGCGGGAGCCTTCTTCACGACCGGCTTCTTGGCCGGAGCTTTCTTGGCGGGCGCGGGCTTCTTCGCCGGCGCTTTCTTCACGACCGGCTTCTTGGCCGGAGCTTTCTTAGCGGGAGCCGCCTTCTTCACAGTTACTGTCTTCTTGGCCGTTTTGGCAGCGGCCGGTTTTTTCGCGACGGGCTTTTTGGCCGGCGCGGGTTTTTTGGCTTTACTGTTCTGAGCTTTGGTCACAGTTTTACCTTTGGTTTTGCTTTGCGAAGATCTCGCGTTAACTTTTTGGGGTTTCTTTGTTGACATAAGGTCCTCACAAAGTTTGTTTAGGCGCTTTTAATAGCGCGCGCAATTGCGGCATGACCAGTTTGTAGGCCGCGCCGCGATGAGAAATTAAATTTTTTTCCGTTCCGGATAGCTCCGCCATCATCCTGCCGTCCGGCAGAAGGAAGACAGGGTCGTAGCCGAAGCCGTTGTTGCCGCGTCTCTCCCTGGCGATCGTGCCAGGGCAGTCACCCTCGACTACGAAAAAGCCGCCGTTGGGGAAAGCGAGGCACAGGGAGCAGACGAAGCGCGCCTGGCGTTTGCCGTCCGGCACGTCTTTCATGCGTTCCAAGAGTTTTTCTATGTTGGCGTCGTCATCGTGTCCTTCCCCCGCGAAGCGGGCGGAGAGCACGCCCGGCGCGCCGTACAGGGCGTCCACGCAGAGTCCTGAGTCGTCGGCTAAGACGACTTCGCCCAGCGTCTCCGCGGCGGTCACGGCCTTTATGCGGGCGTTCTCGTCGAACGTCGCTCCGTTCTCCTCCGGGGCGCGGTAGTCGGGATAGTCCATAAGGCCGCTGACCGTGATGTCAAGGTTGGCCTTTGACATCATGTCGGAAAGCTCCCGGACTTTGCCGGCGTTGGTTGTCGCCAAAACGATCTTCATATCTTCGGGGTTGTCAAATTCTCTTTGCTGCCTGCTTCCGAAAGAGTTCCGTCCTGCAGCACGAGCGTTCTGCCCAGAGAGGAAAGTTCTCGGTTGTGCGTTACGAAAAGCATGGCGAAGCCCATTTCCTTCTGCAATTTCACAAGGAGCTCCGTGATGTTTTCGCTGTTTTTGCGGTCGAGGTTGCCGGTCGGTTCGTCCGCCAGCAACAGTTCCGGCACGTTGATCAAAGAGCGGGCGATGGCCGCTCTCTGCTGTTCGCCGCCGGAGAGTTGCGCGGGGAAATGCTTCTCCCTGTCCTTCAGGCCGACCGCGGCCAAAAGGTCCCTGGCCCTCGCCCTGGCCTTTGCGTCCTCGTGGCCCATTATGCGGGCCGGCAGCAGAACGTTCTCCAAAGCCGTCAGCTCGGCCATGAGATGGTAGAGCTGGAAAACGAAGCCGAGCTTGCGGTTTCTTAAGGCCGAGATCTTCTTGTCGTTCAGGGCGTAGATGTCCTCGCCGTCAAGGTAGACCTTGCCGGAGCTCGGCGGGTCGAGCGCGCCGATGATGTTCAGAAGCGTGCTTTTTCCGGCGCCGGAGGAACCTAAGATCGTCGCGGCCTCGCCCTTCTCAAGCGAAAGGGAGACGCCTTTCAGAACGGCGATGCGGTTTTCCTCGCTGCCGAATTCCTTCACGATGTTTTCGCAGACCAGAAGACTCATAAGCTGATCTCCCCTGAAAAAACTTCCGTGGCCGGGCCGGTCATGAAGACGGACTTCCCTTCGCCCTCCCAATTGATGGTGAGCGTTCCGCCGTCTAAGATAACTTTCCCGGTCGCGTCCGCAAGATCGTTCGATATCGCCGCGACGTACGTCGCGCAGGAACCGGTGCCGCAGGCCATGGTGATGCCGGCGCCGCGTTCCCAGACGCGCATGCGGACGGTCTTTCTGTCCAATACCTGGACGAACTCCACGTTCGTCCTCTTCGGGAACATCGGATGATTTTCGACTTGCGGGCCCCATTCCGCCACGGGAAAACTTTCCGCGTCGGGAACGAAGAAGACCGCGTGAGGGTTCCCCATGGAAACGCGGGTCATGGGAGGAAGCGCCAGGCCTTCGGGAGGAGCCGAGGCAACGCCCTCGATTTTCGGCGCGCCCATGTCGACTCTGACTTCGGAGCCCACGATGACGGGACGCATGATCCCGGCCGGCGTCTCGATCGTCATCTCGTCTTTCGAAACAAGGCCTCTTTTTCTCGCGAAGAGCGCGCAGCAGCGGATGCCGTTGCCGCACATCTCCACTTCGCTGCCGTCGGCGTTGAAGATCGCCATGCGCAGATCGGCCTTGTCCGAGGGATAGAGGAGCAGAAGCTGGTCGCCCCCTATGCCGAAGTGCCGGTCCTGCAGAAAGGCGGCTTCTTTGGCGCTGGGGTGCCAGGCACTCAGAGCCCCGGTGGCGTCAACGACGACGAAGTCGTTGCCGAGCCCGTGCATTTTCGTGAACTTTATCTGCATATCTTTTCGTTTCTCACCTGGTCTTCGTAAGTTTCCCTTTTGCGGATGAGTTTCATCTTGTCCCCTTCGACTAAGACTTCCGCCGCGCGGTTGCGGGAGTTGTAGTTGGAAGCCATCGTGAAGCCGTAGGCGCCGGCGGAGCAGATCGTCAGCAGGTCGCCTTCCGAAACTTTCGGTATCCTGCAGTCCTTGCGGAAAAAGTCGCCGCTCTCGCAGACCGGACCGACTACGTCGCACACGAAAGAATCATCCTTGTCTTCCACCGCGACGATCTCATGATAAGCGTCGTAAAGCGCGGGCCTGATAAGGTCGTTCATGGCAGCGTCCACGATGACGAAGGTCTTGTCGGGATTCTCTTTCACGTACTCCACTTTCGTTATGAGCATTGAGGAATTGCCGACCATGTAGCGACCCATCTCGCAGACAAAGGTCATGCCCAGTTCCGAAATGGTAGGCAGTATCTCTTTTATGAGTTCGGCGGGCGTGGCCACCGTTTCGTCTTTGTAGACGATGCCCAAGCCTCCGCCGATGTCGAAGTATTTGAGCTCCACACCCTGCGATCTGAGTTTCTTCACGAATCCCGCCGCCTTTAAGACGGCCGTCTTGTAGGGCTCGGTCTCCGTGATCTGGGAGCCGATGTGGATCTGCAGTCCCACCGCCTCGACGTTCGGATATTTTTCCTTGAAGCCCTTCAAGATCTCTTCCGCCGTTTCAGCCGTCAGGCCGAATTTGTTCTCGCTCTTGCCGGTCGTGATGTATTCGTGCGTGTGCGCGTCCACGTCGGGGTTGACGCGCAAGGCCACCCTCGCGACTTTTCCGAGTTTCGCGGCTATGGCGTTGATCCTTTCCAGTTCCGGAAGGGATTCCAAGCCGAAATAGAGGATCTCGTTTTTGATCGCCAGTTCGATCTCCTCGGCGCTCTTGCCGACGCCCGCGTAGACGCATTTCTTAGGATCGCCGCCGGCGTCGATGACGCGGCGCAACTCGCAGCCGGAAACGATGTCGAAGCCGGAGCCGGCCTTGGCGAAAAGCTCGAGGATATGGATGTTGCTGCAGGATTTCACCGCGAAGCAGATCTCGCTCGGATACCCTTTCAGGGCCTCCGCGAAATTGTTGTAGCGCTCTTTTATGTGCGAAGCGCTGTAAAGGTAGAGCGGCGTCCCGAATTCACGGGCCGCTTCCTTGACACTCACTCCCTCGCAGTAGAGCTCTTTTCCTTTCCTCTCGAAATATTCCTGCTTC
>JAFYHD010000023.1 GCA_017539325.1 bacterium
GTACGGCTACCTCGTAACCTCTAGACATAAGACGTTTCACACAATGACTGCCAATGTAGCCGGCTCCACCGGTAAGAAGGATCATATTTTTTCCTTTTTGGTTGCGAGAATGACGCAGTCGCGGCATCCCCAGATTAGATCGTTTATCTTTTCAAAATTCTTTTTCGCTTCCTCGTTCAGTCCTGGAACGTCCAGGATCAGCTGTTCGCTCTGCGGGAAAGGATGGAGGAACTTGATGTCGATATCCTTGTAGCCCATCTGCTTCATGCGGTTTCGCAAAGCGATCGGATGGACCGGACGGATATGCGTTATGTCGCTGTAGAAATCGCAGGAGGCCACATGCAGGTTCATGATGTTGGGCGTCTCCATGGCGATGAGGCCGCCGGGCTTAAGGGCCTTAAGGGACAAAGCGAGGAATTCTCCTTGCTGAGAAGGCGTCATGTGTTCCACTACGTGCATGGCGGTGACGGCCGCCAGACTTCCCTCTTTCGCTTCCCTAAGGTATTGGAAGAGATCCTTGCACTCCATGTTGAGTCCGGCTTTTTTGCCCCTTATGACCGCGGCTTCGTTGTTGTCGATGCCGACGGCCTTCAGCTTGGATTCTTTCAAAAGCTCGAGAAGTTCGCCGCGTCCGCAGCCAAGGTCGGCTATCAGGCCTCCGCCCTTTGCGGCCTTCTTAAGCAGCGGAACGTAAAATTCGAGGCGTTCCCTAATGTCGGCGATATCTCCCCTGCTCTCGTCTTCGAAGAGCTCGTAATCGGCGGAATGCCAGGCTTTCTCAAAATCATCGATGACGCTGGGCTCCGTCTCTGTCTTCTTCCCTTTCGTGACGGTGAATTTCCCGCTGGCGAGTTTCTCTTTCAGTTCAGAGAAGACGCCGCCGATGGCCGCGTTCCTAAGCTGCAGATCGTCCACCAGGCCGTGCAGTTCCTTGAAACCTTGCTCAATGGAGCTAATGCGCAGAGCCGCCTTTTCGCTGACGTCGCCAAGATTCTTCACGCCTTCGTCCGCGGCCGTCAGGCGTTTGGCTATCTCTTCGTTGGTCTTGCCGAGCGTCTTGATGCCCTCATCCGCGGCAGTCAGACGTTTGGCTGTCTCTTCGTTGGTCTTGCCCAAGGTCCTGATGCCCTCATCGGCGGCATCCAGGCGCTTTGCGGTATTCTCATTAAATTTGCCGATGGCCTTGATGCTTTCGTCAGCTGCCGTCAAGCGCTTCGCGGTCTCTTCATTTGTCCTGCCGAGAGTCTTGATGCCGGCATCGGTATTATCCAAACGCTTAACGGTCTCTTCATTAAACTTGCTGATCGCCTTGATACTCTCGTCGGCAGCAGTCAAGCGCTTCGCGGTCTCTTCGTTTATCCTACCGAGAGTCTTGATGCCTTCGTCCGCGGAATCCAGACGCTTCACGGTGTTTTCATTGACCTTGCTGATCGCTTTGATGCCTTCGTCCGCGGAATCCAGACGCTTCACGGTGTTCTCATTGAACTTGCTGATCGCTTTGATGCCTTCGTCCGCGGAATCCAGACGCTTCACGGTGTTCTCGTTGAACTTGCTGATCGCTTCGATGCTGTCGTCCGCGGTCGTCAAACGCTTGGCTGTGGTTTCTTCCGCCGCGGCAAGAGCCCTGACGGCGTTTTCCAATCCTTCCAGACGCTGCTGAAGCGCCGCTACGCCGCTGGCGATGTCGTTGACCTTGGAGCCCCATTCCTCAAGTTTTTCCAGCCTGGAATCAATGACTCTCAGGGCTTCTTCGTTCCTGACTTCCGCCTGGCGGAAATAATTGAAGCGCTCGACCGTTTCCTCGAAGCGGTCCTGGAACATGTTGAGAAGCTTGACGACCGTGGCGTTGAATTCCACCTGGCGCGTGGCGTAAAGGCGCATGACGCGCATGAGAAGTCCCTTTATGCGGCGGAATCTGGTGTTCTGCGGAACCGTCCTTGGATCGTAGATCTTGGCGGCATAGTCAAGCTGGAAATACATCTCGTTGCCGAGATGGAGATTGTCGAAGTCCGGCGCTTTAGGTGTATTGCTCACAGGCGACGGACGACTCGTTTCCGCTTCAGGATTCTCCAGATGGAATTTTACCCGGCGCAGAAGCTGCTCCGTTTCCATCTCTTCCACCCGCATATCGAAATCTTTATATTCAGGCATTAAAACAACCTCCCTTTTTCAAGTATTGAGCGGTATTGCGCCACCGCTTCCGCCGTGGTCTTTTTCAGAGAGAACTTCGCGACTTGGGCAGGCGCGGCCTCCAGCAATTTTTGCCTCAATTTTTTATCTTCGTCAAGTTTTCTCACGGCATTGGCGAGCGCGCTGATGTCTTTGGGATCGTCTATTAGAAGCGCCGCGTTTCCGGCCACTTCCGGCAGCGACGCGACGTTAGTTGTGACAGACGGCGTTCCGCAAGCCATAGCTTCCAAAACAGGCAGACCGAAGCCCTCGTAGATGGAGGGATAGACCAAAAGATGCGCCGCGCTGTAAAGAGGCGCCAGATTGTTTTCGTCAACGTATCCGATCGGAATGATGCGGCCCTTGGAACTCTCTATCCTTTCTTTCAGTTTGTCGTTGAGCCAGCCCTGGGCGCCAGCCACGATAAGGGGAAGCGATATCTTTTCGCTAAGCCAAGCCTCCACAACACTCGCAAGATTTTTTCTGGGTTCCATGCTGGCCAAAAAAAGTGCGAAGCGTTCAGGGAGCTTGTATTTCTTCTTGACTTCCGCGATTTTCTCTTTGCCTGCTCTCTTAAATTTCCTTTCGTCGTAAGAGCAGTAGTTCACGCCGCAGCGCTCCGCGGGAACTTTCAGTATTTCCATCAGATCCCGCCTGGTATGCTCGGAGATGCAGGTGAAGAACGCGCCTTTCTTGATTGATTCTTCGATGTTCTTGGTGCAGAACTCGATCGTCTCCTTCGTGTGGAAATGGGGATGCGTTAAGAACGAGAGATCGTAAATGGTGGAAAGGATCGGGCCCTTGAACTTTGGAGTGGTCCAGCCAGTGGAGTGGACCAGATCAGTTCCCGGGACGGTCGATTCATCTGAAACGAAGGCCGGAGTTACACCGCGCCAGAGATTAAGGTTCTTAGCATCCGGGCAGGCGAAATCGAAGCGCGTCAAATACTCCGGATGGGTAAAAGTAGTAAAACCGGGCAAAAGCGTGAATTCCATATCATCGGCAGGAAATTCCCCAAGTCCTCTGGCCAGGTTCAGAATATGACGCCCGATGCCGGTTATTTGCTCGCCTATCCCGCGGCTGACGTCCAGGGCCACTCTCTTCTTGGCGGGATAAGGAACGTAGGCCGGGAAGGTCAGGTCTTTCTTCTGGATTTCGGAAAGTCGTTTGGCTATCCTGGAGGCGGTATGAGCGAAGGTCCAGTTGTCTTTTACATCCTCGGCCGCCCTTGCGCCCTTCATGCGCGCCTCGTCCTGATGCTCAAAAACATGCCTGAGCAAAGCCGACAAATGGTCCGCGTCAGGCTCGGCCCATTTGAATCCTTTGTAGTATGGGCATTTCGCCACGGCGGGGATGAGCTTCTTGACCTGCAGAGGATAAGCGTTATAGCTGTTCATGAAGGTCGTCTGGGCGCTCCAGTTGGTGGCGATGACGGGCAGTCCGCAGGCCATCGCCTCAAGGATGGGCATGCCCCAGCCTTCTCCCCTGGTCGAAAGCACGAAGCAGTCGGCGGAACGGTAAAGGCTGCCCAACTGGTAATAAGGCAGATACTTGTTGAAAATGAATTCTATCCTGCCGCCTTCGGGGTCTAAGTTCAAACCTCTTATGATCTCGGGAACGTTGACGCTCGGGTCGGTGCAGTTCGCTTTGCAGAGCAGAACGACCGGTTCCTTGGCCCTGAATGTCCGGTTGAAAGTTTTGATGAGGTCTTCCGGAGCCTTGCGCTCACCCCACTCGAAGACGGTCAGGAATTTGAAGTCGTCGCTGAGGGGGAATTTTTTGATGAGTGGGTTGAAATAGTTCGTGTCAACGCCCAAGGGGATAAGATGTATGGGAACTTTCACGCCGGAATTCCTGAAAGTCTCCACATTGAACAGGCTGGGGACCCAGACTTCGTCCATCTTGTTGCAGTGCTCGACCCATTCCTTGGGCAGCCCCGTAACTTCCAGCATCGTGAAGCCAATTTTGTAATTGCCGATGCCCTCGGTCTTCTTCGTCACAAAGGCGTCGCCCTGGCCGTAGACTACGCAGGGCGCCTTGGGATCGATGGCCCTGGCTTTCATGACGTTCACATTGTAGTAGGGCGCCATTTCCGGCTCTTCCAGAGGAAATACCGTTCCTTCACCATAAAGGTAGCGGTAAGAGACCGCCACATTCTGGGCATCCAGATGCAGCAGCATCTCCTTGCTTGACATGGCGTAGCCGTGAGGCCTGGAGACGGTGGAGAGCCAGTTGACGCTCTGGGTATAGCGTCCCTCACAAGTCTTGGCCCATTTTTTCTTGAAAATGCCCTGGGACTTCAGGAAAATGTCGTTGTGGCTGACCTTATTCTCCTTGGTGGAGACGTTCTCGTGGTGGACGATCGTGGCTGCGCCGCAGCAAACGGTCTTGTAACCGGCCGCCTTGGCCCTCAGGCAGTAGTCGGTGTCCTCGAAGTAAGCGAAGAAATCCTCGCAGAGAAGCCCGACCTTGTCGATAACTTCCCTCTTGATATAGGCGCAGGCAAAGACCACGCTCTCGACTTCGGAATTGAAGGGATACTGGTTGAGGTTCGCCTCGTTAGACGCCACCTGCTGGCCCCAATATGGCCCCACCGGCATCCAGGCTCCAAGATGCTGCAAAAGTCCGTTTGCCCTCACCAATCTGCAGCCAACCACGCCTACATCCGGCGACTCGTAAGCCGCTTCCTGCATCTTTGTCAGCCAATCCCCTTTTTCTTCCAGGATCTCGGTGTCGTTGTTCAAAAGCAGGATGTCGGAATCTTTGGGTGTTATCTTTATGGCGACGTTGTTCCCCTTCGGGAAGCCCAGATTAGCGTTGTTAAAGACGCACTTGATATCCTTCTGGCTCTTTAAGTACTCGATCGTTCCGTCCGTGCTGCCGTTGTCGGCCACATAGATCGTGTAATTCGGATGCGTGGTGTAGCGCCTCAGGGTGTCAAGGCAGCGCTTGGTGTAGCTCAGTCCGTTCCAGGTCAGGATGATTATAGAAACATTTCGCATTTTCGTCTCGCCATAATAATATTCTGTATTTATTTATTATAGCAAAACAAAGGGCGAAGCAGGACCGAGGGGAAAATCAGCCGTGAGGATGGAATTTTTTGTGCAGTTTCTTGAGGTGGCTGTATTCCACGTGCGTATATTTTTCCGTTGTGACGACCGAGGAATGGCCTAGCATTTCCTGGACGACCCTTAGGTCGGCGCCGTGGATGATAAGATGGGTGGCGAAGCTGTGCCTAAGCACGTGCGGCGAAATATCCTTCTGTATATCCGCTTCCTGGGCATACTTCTTGATGCGCATCCAGAAGTTGATCCTGGTCATGGGCTTCCCTAAGCGCGTAAGGAAAGCCTCTTTCATCCTGGGCTCCTCGGTGCGCGTGGCAAGATATTTTTTCACCGCTTCGCAGGCGACCTTCCCGATAGGCACGATCCTGGTCTTTTTGCCCTTGCCGGTGACCTGAAGGTAGCCTTCCTCCAGGTCCATTTCGCCTTTTTTAAGCTTAACCAATTCGCTGACGCGCAGGCCTGTGGCGTAAAGCAGTTCGAGCATGGCGGCGTCGCGCAAGCCGGACGGCGTTTCTTTATCCGGCGCCGCCAGAAGGCGCGACACCTCTTCTTCGGTCAGAACGTGCGGCAGGACCTTCGCCAGTTTCGGCGATTCGACCAGTTTCGGAACGTCCGTCTTTAATTGCTTTTCCTCGACTCCGAAACGGTAGAACATTCTTAAGCTGATGAGCTCCCTGGCCGCCGTGGCAGTCGCGACGCGCTCCTCATAGCGTTCGCCCAAGTAATCCGTAATGGTGTCGGGCGTGACGTCGTTCCAGTCGGAAAGGCCCTGCTTTTCGCAATAGGCGGCGAAGCCTACCAAATCGCTTCGGTAGGCTTCGCAGGTATTGCGCGCCAGACCTTTCTCAACGCGCAGATATTCTTCGAACCACTTGATGGGCGGCCCGAAGCTGTTTTCAGGCAGTTTGCTTATTTCAGTTTTCCTTTGGCTTTCTTGCCCTGCTTGACGTCCACGCTCATGGGGAAGCTGCCGGAAGCGATCCAGACTTTGCCCTTCTTGGCGGTGTCAGTGGCGGAGGTGCCGATCATGGCGTAGGTGAAGGGCAGGAACATCTGGCGGGCCTTGCCGGTGGCGGACTGGGCGTTCAGGCCCGTGGCGCCGCCGATGGTGGCTTTGCTGATAGAGAAGGTGACCTTCATGCGGCCGTCCTTCTTGGTCTTGATGTCGAGCTTCTTGACGCCGCCCTTGGGATCAACCACCTTGTGGAGGCGCTGGTTCTTCTTGACCTTCGTTTCCGTTCCGTCGCCGGGCAGGAAGAAGAGGTCGCTTCCAACGTAGAAAGCGATGTCGAAGTCTGAGAGGTTGGCCATCACGGAGGCATGATCGGTCATATCGACGTTGAAGGAGATCTTCAGGGTGTCGGTCAGGGACTTCTTGAACTTCTGGCTGAAGCTGACTTTCTGGTCGGTCAGAGTGCCGTAGCCCTTGAAGTAGACCGGCGCGTTGTCAGTGTTGGTCAGCTGCTGGATCTCGGTGTTGTTGACGCCGATCATCAGTTTCGAAGTGACTCTGACGGCTTCCCGATCGACGTTCTGCTGCGGGTAAGCGAGCGCGGAGGCGAGGTTCGGGGACTCGTTCGTCTGGATCGTGTTGGGCAGAACGGAGGTCTGGACCTGCAGGGCGACCTTCTCCATGTCGCCGATCATGAAGCTCGAGGGAGCCTGGGAGGAGCAGCGGCCGGTGAAGCCCACGTAGCGGTCCTTGGTCTCCTGGGTGGTGACGACGTAGTTGGCGGAATTATAGGGCTCCGCGTAGTCGTTCTCGATGGTGCCGTAAACGTCGGCGTCCACGTAGTGCGCGACGTTCAGATTAGTGCTCTCGCGGGAAGTGATGATGTTGACCTGGTTGACGGCGTTGTTCTCATCGGGGATGTTGGCCACCGTGAAGATGAAAAGGTTCGAGAAGATCCCGGCGCCGTAGCCGACGAAGAGCTGGCTCTTGGGATAAACTTTCTCGGAACCGGGCACTCTCTGAGTTTCCACGGTTGCGCCGGAGCTTTTCAAACGCATTGAGGCGTCGTTGACATTGTTGTTCTGAATGTCAACTTTGTAAGCCAAAGCGCCGACCTTGCCGTCGCCGTTGATCTCGACCTGGATATTGGTGTTTTCCAATATCGCGCCCAGCGCCATACCGCAAAAAACGGCTATGGCGCCTAAAAGGTAAACCTTACGCATAATTAATCCTCTCCTACAAGGGTTAAATGTTTGTTTGATTATTATTGTGTCATTGTACCATATATAGTGGAAAAAGAGCAAGGCTTCCCCAAGGTCTTGTCCCCCGGGCCCCTGGTCAGGGACGTTTTGACTTCTAAAAACCCTTTTGGTAGACTATTTATCCCTAACATAGTGTATAATGAAATTGTAAAACGTACTGTGAAGGAGACTCTCAAATGAAAAACAAACTTTTCTTCGGTCTTTTGGCGGTCCTCATCGCCGCTTCTGTTTGCGTTTACGCGGAAACTATCACTATGACCAACAAGAAGACCTATTCCGGCGAGGTCCTCGACATGGACAACGACGGCGTCAAGCTGAAAGACAAAACCAAAGGCATGACGGTCTTCCTGAAATGGGACAACATGGCCCTTTCTTCCATAAAGGCTCTCAACCCCGACCTCTATGAAACGAAGGTGGCCGAAAGGAAAGCCGAGATCGAAAAGCAGAAGAAGGAGCTCGGATTGGTGAAATACACCAGCCCGGAAGGCAAAGAGATCTTCGTGACTCCCGAACGCAAGACGGAATTGGAGAACCGCGCCAAAGGCCTCGACCTCTACCAGGGCAAGTGGCTTCCAACCAACCAGGTCGCCGAACTGAAGTACGACGCCGAGATGAAGAAGCAGGGCAAAGTCAAGTACGACGGCAAATGGTACAACGCGGAAGAAGTCCAGGACATCGAGACCTTCAAGAAAAACAAAGGCTTGAGGGTCGGAATGAAGGCCGAGGAAGTGAAGGCCGCCTGGGGCGAGCCGACGAGCGTCCGCAAGTCCGCCGACTTCTCCTCCCGCAAACGCGAGATGTGGATCTTTGTCAACGAGGAAAAAGAGATCGAAGACCGCGTCGTGATGGAGCAGGACCAGGTCCTGCAGATCATGACCAACCAACCCATAGAAGATTTTTAATTAACAACAAAATAAATTAAAGGAGATAATCTTATGTCCAGACATCCCAGCTTCGGGCGCGGCGGCATCACCAAAAAGCGCAACGTCTTGAAACGTCTTGAGCGCATCGACCTGCTCAGAAAACAGAATCGTTATAAAGAAGGCCAGACCGTTTACGGCCTGCCCAAAACCAAATTCGAACAGTAAGGAAAAATGAGAACACCCGTCATTGCCGGCAACTGGAAAATGAACAAGACCGTTGCCGAAGCCGTCGCCCTGGCCAGTGAGATCAAAGAGAAAGTGGCCGGCGTTGAGAACGTCAAAATAATCGTCTGCCCCGTCTTCACGGCCGTCAAATCGGTGGCCGACGTCCTGAAAGGCTCCAACGTCAAAGTCGGCGCCCAGGACATGTACTGGGAAACCTCCGGCGCCTTCACCGGTGAAGTGAGCGGCGAGATGCTCAAGGAAGCCGGCTCCGAATACGTCATCATCGGACACTCTGAACGCCGCCAGTATTTCGGCGAAACGAACGAGACCGTCAATAAGAAACTCAAAAAAGCCCTCTCTATCGGCCTTAAGCCGATCGTCTGCATCGGCGAAACTTTGGCTGACCGCGAAAGCGGCGCGACCGAAGCCGTCGTCGAGAAGCAGGTTAGAGAAGGTTTCGTCGGCCTTACCGCCGAGGAAATGAAGGGCACCATCATAGCCTATGAGCCCGTCTGGGCTATCGGCACCGGCAAGACCGCCACGGCCGACCAGGCCGAGGCCGTCCACGCCTTCGTCCGCAACCTCATCTCCCAGCTCTGGGACAAGGAGACCGCGGACGCCGTCGTCATCCAGTACGGCGGCAGCATGAAGCCCGAGAACGTCGCTTCCCTTTTGGCTCAGCCGGACATCGACGGCGGCCTGATCGGCGGCGCGGCCCTGAAGGCTGATTCCTTCGAGAAACTGGTCAAGTTCTAAATTGACTAAAACAAAAAGCCATGCCGCGAAAGGCATGGCTTTTTTATTTCCCAACCAAAGGAGCCGCTATGAAAAAAAGCGCCATCTTCTTACTCCTTCTTCTAACCGTGTCCCTGCTGCAGGCCGCCCCTAAGGAAGAAGCCTGGATCCAACAGTGCAAAAACTTCAAAGTCTTCGGAGTTTCTCTCGGCATGACGCCGGATCAGGTGAGGCTGGTCTTCCTGAAGGCCCCGAAATCTTCCCTGTATCCCTGGTCAGAAACTACTCCCTATTCCTCGCAGTTCCGCTTCGACACGGACACGCACTACGGACCGCTCGATCCGCCTCTCATGCGTTTTCTCGACTTCGGCTTCTCCCCTGTCATGACGAACGTTCCCCAGCGCTCCCAGCTCAGAGTGGTCTACGACAACAGCTACGAAAACTCATATCCCTTGAAAGAGGCTCACAATCCCGAAAACGGCACGGTGGAGATCCTGCCCTACATGAATTACAGAGCGACATTTCACGACTACATTGTCACGACGAACACTTCGTTCCTGACTGTCAAGAAACTGAAAGTGCGCGACAGGGCCAATATCAAAGTTTATTTCAACAAAAAGCACAGAGCGGTTGCCATCGGCGTCGATCTTCTCAACATGAAGGATGAAGATCAGGAAAAGGCTTTCAAATACATGAACGACAATTACAGCAAGCAGATCAGCCTTTCCGACCAGTACAACTTCACCTTCGAGTGCCCTCAGGCTCCAAACGTAATGATGCAGTCCTGCTGGACGAACTATTACACCGCTCCTGAAGGCCTAGCTTTCAAGATCGCTCCTCCCCAGTATTTCCGCCGTTGGAAAGGGCAGAATTTCTATTATCATGATGTTGAGTACTTCAAAGCTTTGGAAGAAAAGAAGCAAAAAGATCCTCTTTTGGAAGTCCTTTGATCAGGCATGAAAACAAGTCTCTTCATAGTTCCGCTGATTTTTCTATCCATGTCTCTTTCGGCTGCTCCGAGGGAAGATGATGGCTGGATCGCGAAATGCAAGAAGCATAAAATCTTCGGCATCTCCATCGGCATGACCGCCGGTCAGGTCCGCTCCGTCTTCCTGAAGGCTCCGAAGACCACGCTCCTCCCCTGGTCGGACACGACTCCTTACAGCTCGTATTTCCGCTTTGATCTCGACACCGGTTTCGGACCTCTCAGCAATCCCCTGGAGCGCTTTCTGGACCTGGGTTTCGCGCCGATCCCCACCAACGCCACCAAAAGGTCGGAAGTACGCTTCACTTACGATAACCCTTACGGCAGATCGTATCCCATGATCGAGGACCACGATCCCGGAAACGGCACCGAAGAGATCCTGCCATTCATCCAGTACTCCGCCAAATTCCACGATTACATCGTCTACACCAACACCATCTTCCTGAGCAAAAAAACGCTGAAAGTCAGGACGCGCGCCGATTTGAAAATTTACTTCAACAGCAGCAACAGAGTGGTGGCCATGAACGTACACTTCTACAACATGCGGGATGAAGACAAGGAAGTCGCCTTAAAGCAGCTGAACGAAAAATACAGCATAAAGATGGAGCTCAGCGATCTCGACTACTACACCTACGAAGTCGCTCCCGCTCCGGGAGTCCTTCTGCAATCCCACTGGAAAAGCAATTACAACTACAAGCCTTCTGACAAGAACGCTCCTCCCCTCAACAGCCGCCGCTGGGAAGCTGACAACTTCTATTACCACGAAGAGGAATATTTGAAAGCCTTGGCTGAGAAAAAACTCAAAGACCCCATTCTGGACTTGCTCTGATGACCAAACCAAAAATATATTTAAGCGGACCTATCATGGACGCCGATCCGCACGGCGCCAGGGAATGGCGCTCCAAAGCCAAGGAGCTCCTTTCCGAGAATTTCGATCTCCTTGACCCCATGCGCCGCTCTTTCGTTGACCGCGCCGTTGACTCCGCCAACGAGATCGTGCGCTTCGACCTCCAGGACGTGGACGACGCCGCCATAATCCTCGTCAACTACTCCAAGCCCAGCATCGGGACGGCCATGGAAGTCTTCTACGCCGGACACGTCAGGGACAAGTTCGTCGTTGCTTTCTCGCCCTTCTCCTTCCAGGATTCCAGCCCCTGGATGGTCAAATACTGCACCAAGATCCTGCCCTCTCTGGAAGAGGCCGCCGAATACATTAACACTAACTTCGCGAACAAATGAAAGGAATCGTTTTAGCCGGCGGCGCCGGCACCAGACTGCGCCCCCTCACCACAATCACAAGTAAGCAGCTTCTCCCCGTCTACGAC
>JAFYHD010000006.1 GCA_017539325.1 bacterium
CCTTCTTTCATCTTACGGGCATCGATGCAGATCGTGTCTGAACAGGTGGGTCCCCATGTGCGCCAAGTGAGTGTGTTACGGGCATCGTAAATGCTCTTGCACACCTGTGAGGTCTTCAGCACCACCCCTTCCCATGAAGTAATCTGGCGATAAGTGGCTGGATCGCGCATAGGCTTTCCGAATTCAGGCTTTTCTATTATTTCCGCGGATCCATGGTAGAGCGTAAGTTTTTTCATGATTACTCCTTTATACTTCTTCAGAAGTATATATTAAAATATTATACTTCTTTGGAAGTATAATAGCAAGATGGCAAAGAAAAAACCGGCAGTGGTCTTGCCGGTTTTAAGGTGGCGGAGAGACAGGGATTCGAACCCTGGATACGGTTACCCGTATACTGCCTTTCCAAGGCAGCCCGATCGACCACTCTGGCATCTCTCCTTATTTCGTTGGTGGGCCCAGAAGGACTTGAACCTTCGACACGCGGATTATGAGTCCGCTGCTCTAACCGACTGAGCTATGGGCCCAAGACCTTTTCAATGGTGTGGCGTATAATGTAGCAAAAGCGGACTTTTTTGTCAACGGTCGGAGAGCCTTTCAGCGTCCGCTTTGCGGTCCAGGGCGCGGTTGCGATAGTAGAGCATTAGGTCTATTATGACCATGATGAGATCCGCGATGTAGAGGTATATGACGCCGTCCATGGAATAGATGACCTTGTGCAGGATGCCGGCAGCGTAGCCTACGATGACCACGTAGCTGAAGATGGCGCTCTTGCCCTTGGCCGTCCTGGAAACGTAGGAATGGTGGATCTGGAAGGGCCAGGCAAATCCGAAGCAGATCAGCATTACGCTTTCGAAGATGCTCATATTACTCCTTGGGGATGATGACCAAGCGGAAGCCGTAGGAGTTGAAAATGGGTCCAGGGGAATGGTACATCCTTCTCGCCGACCGGCAGTGTTCCGCGTGATGAAAGAAACTGCCGCCGCGGATGATACGCCAAGTGCCTTCTGTTGCCCCAACCGGGTCGACGGCGTCGCCGTCGTATGAACCGAACCAGTCCAGGCACCATTCATGTACGTTGCCGTGCATGTCATAGAGGCCCCAGGCGTTCGGCAAATAACTGCCGACTATGGTGTGTTCGCCGTTGTAACCGCCTTTGCCGTCGTTTCTGTTGCACCAGTAACGGCCGAGCTTGTTCAATTCCGGATCTTCATCGACATCCGTTATGTCTGTCCCGTTGTTCCAGGCGGTGGCCTTGCCGGCTCTGCAGGCGTATTCCCACTGCGCTTCGGTGGGAAGATCGAAAACGCACTGGTATTTTTTCCTGATCAAGCCGAGGAAGCTGTCCTCGTCCGGGTCTTTGGAAAGCGGCCAGGATGCCCCCCCTCTCAGCATATAGTAGGAAACGCCTTCCACGGGGTGCGTGTCCCCTTTTGTGCCTTTGGAAGGACTTTCTCCCGTAATGCCGCGGTATTGTTGCTGCGTGAACTCGAATACCCCGATGTAGAAAGCCTTGGTGAGCTTAACCTGATGCTGAGTCTCATAGTCACGTCTTCCCAATTCGTCAGCGGGGCTGCCCATGGTGAATGTGCCCGGCTCGATCCTGCGGAGCCAAAGTTCCTTGGTGCGGCAGGCGTCGTCGCTGAGGTCGGGAGCGGTTTTCGAGTATCTTAGGGAATTGTCATCGAGGTTAAAGACAAGGTAATTCGCCTCGTCGGTGACGTCCTCGTATTCGTATCTAATTTCCAGTTCGCCAGCTAGGTATTGGTGGTCTTCATCGGGGACCCAGGTAAGTTTGTGCTCGCCGGAATCTGTCGCTATACCTGACGCGCCCTGGCCATACAGCGTGCCGATGTCGCTGAGGAGGTATTCCGTGCCGTCGTCCGTTTCGCCATAGAACTTGACTCGAAAGACCGGAAGGGTGTTGAGGGCTGGAAGAGTGTAAGTGAAGTTCTGCCTGGTCATCTTTCCCCTTGAGGAAAGGAAGAAGCGGAAGCCGTTGTAGTAGAAGCCGCCGGCGGAATTGTAGAACATGCGGGCGGCGCAGCGGCAGTACTTGGCGGCGTCAGTGTAACTGCCGCCGCGGATAACACGGAAGTTTCCTGTATCCGGTCCTTTCGGTTCCTTGACGGGATCGCTGCCCAAGTTGTCGGCGTACCAGTCCAGGCACCATTCGGTGACGTTGCCGTGGCAGTCGTAGAGGCCCCAGTCGTTGGGAAGGTAGGAGCCGACATCCGTGTGTTCCTCGTAGTAGCCTTTCCCGTCATTTGTGTTGTAGCTATAGCGGCCCAGCTTGTTGAGGTTTTCGTCCTCGTTTTCGCTGCTGAGGTTCGTGCCGTTGTTCAAAGCCGTGGTCTTGCCGGCCCGGCAGGCGTATTCCCACTGGGCTTCCGTAGGCAGGTCGTAGAGGTTGCCGGCCTTTGCCATCAGTTTTCCAAAGAAGCTCTTCTTGTCGACTTCTCTGTCGGCCGGCCAGTTGGCGCCCTTTTTGCTTCCCCTGAGATCGTCGTAGGAGATCTGCTCCACGGGGCGCGTCTCGCCAAAGTACTTAGCGGGATTCTTCTCGGTAATGCCCTTGTACTGTCCCTGGGTGGTCTCAAAGACTGCCATGTAGTAGGCTTTCCTCAGCTTGACCTGGTGTTCCGTTTCGGAGCCGGAATGGCCTTTCTCGTAGGAGGGGCTGCCCATGGTGAAGGTGCCGGGCTCGATCCTTTTGAACCAAACTTCCTGCGTCCGGCAGGTAGCGTAATTGAGGTCAGGTCCTGTCGTTGAGGTTCGCATCTTGTTGGCAGCGATGTCAAGGACAAGGTAGTCGGCCTTGTCTGTCACGTCCTCATATTCCACCCTGTATTCCGTAAAGCCTATGAGATTGGTGTGGTCGGTGTCGGGGATCCAGACGACCTTGTGAATTCCGGCGCCCAGGACGATCTCTGAAGCGCCGTCCTCTTCCAAATGGCCAACGTCGGTCAGAAGGAACTCCAAGCCGTTTCCATCTTTGCCGTAGAATTTCGTCTTGAAGACCGGCAGCGTGTTGTCGGAGTCGGTCAGCAGCTCGTATTCGAATTCTTCCCTGTCTGGAGCAGTCTCAGGTCTCACAAGAGCGATGCGAAAACCGACGACAGAATAGTTAGACAAGCCGGGAATAAACAGAGTATTGCGGTGGGCCGAGCGGCAGAATATGGCAACATCGTCCCAGGCGCCGCCCCGGCAAACGCGCAAACCGCCGTGGTCGGGGCCAAGGGGATCAGTTACTGGAGAATTGCCGTAGGATCCGTACCAGTCGAGACACCACTCGAAAACATTGCCGTGGCAGTCGTAGAGGCCCCAGTCATTGGGAAGGTATGATCCGGCCTTGGCGGTGCCATAATATTTGGTGCTTTTGTAAACGCCCTTTTTGTCGTAGATACTTTTGCCGCCGCCGCTGTAAAAATAACGTCCGAGCTTGCTGAGCTCCGGATCCTCATCCTCTTCCGTTATATCGGTTCCGTTGTTCCAGGCGGTAGCCTTGCCGGCCCGACAAGCGTATTCCCACTGAGCTTCCGTAGGCAGGTCGAAAATCAGGGAGCCGCCGGTCTTCTCTCTCAGGGCGTAAAAGAAGGTCGGGCACTCAACGTTCCGGCCTTTCTTATCCACGTAAAAATGCTTCTCGTCCACCTGGCGGTCCTTGGGCCAGCCGGCGCCTAAGGTAGCGCCGCGCAAAAGTTCGTAGGTAATGCTGTCCATAGGCCTGGTGGAGCCTTTGTATTTGGAGACGTTGTAGCCGGCAATATATTTAAACTGCTTCTGCGTCGTCTCGAAAAGCGAGAGATAAAAGGCTTTGGTCAGCGTCACTTCGTGCTGGATCTCGCCGCTATCCCTACAGAGCTCGTAGTCAGGAGAACCCATTGTAAAAGTGTCAGGCTCGATCCTGCGAAGCCAGAGTTCCTTCGTTTTGCATGTGCTCTTCTTGACATTGGGAGCGTCGCTCTGATAACGCATTTTGTTTTTCTTCAGATCTAGGCAGAGGTATTTGGCTTCGTCCGTGACGTCCTTGGCCTCGAACTTTATCACGATAGTGCCGGGATCCACCCGTTTGCAATCCTTCTTGGCGTTCCAAACCAGAGTATAAGTTCCCTGACCAACCACGACGCCGGTCCTGCCAGCCCCTTCCAGAGTCTTAATCTTGGCGGGCTTCTTCTTGCCGGGGATCTCAGCGGTGAACGAGACCGCGAAGACCGGCAGAGTGTTCTCCTCGTTGTCCGCCTCCACTTCGTAGTTGATCTCGATCTTGCCGTCGCCGGTCACGTTAGTGGTGTAGCCGACAAGTCCGGCGAAAAGACAGCTTGAGAACGTGAAAATCAAAAGCGGAAGAAACAGTTTTTTCATGCTTGTGTTTCCTTGTTTTTTGCCAGGCGCCAGATCATGGCGCCGCTAACGACCAGTCCGACGGAGCCGGCCAGCACGTCGGAAATGAGCCTTCCCCAGAATAGCCATAAAACTGATTCCAGCCAGAGGGCCAGGAAGGCAAGAGGAATGGTAAGTACGACGATGCGGAAAATATTGAGCAGCGCGCCGCCCAAAGGTTTGCCGCAGCCCGTCAGGAAGAAACCGGAATAGCGGTGGATCTCCAGAAGGCCGAAGCCCCAGGAGATGATGTAAAGGCCTTTGCGCATAAGGTCGCAGACCGCCGGATCGTTGGAAAATTGATGAGCGAGAGGATCGGCGATCAAGGTTATGACGACGGCTATGAGGAGAAGATACAGCCCGGCGAAAAGATTGGCGGTCTTGTAGATCTGCTTCAATCTGTCGTAAGCCTTGGCGCCGTAATTCTGGGCCGTCATGGCGGTCAAACCGAAGCCCACGGACATGGGGATCATGAAAGCTAAGGTCTCGAGCCTGTTGACGGCGCCCATGGCCGCCACCGCCACGTCGCCGAAGTGGGCCGCGATGCGGGTGACCACGGTCTGGCCGACCGGCAGAATAATGGAGCCCAGCATGACAGGAACGCCGAAGGAGATCTCCTTTTTCCAATATTGCAGCGTGGTGGCTATTGGCAGAGGCTTCCAGCGCATCAGCTCGTATTTCTTGTTGATGAGCACCCAGGGAAGGATGGCGCCAAGAGCCTGGGAAATGATGGTGGCCAAGGCCGCGCCCTGAATGCCCATTTCCGGGAAACCAAAATTGCCGAAGATAAGGCAGTAGTCCAGGACGATGTTGGTCATGGTGCCGGTCAGGATGGCCGCGCTGGCCATCTTGGTGTCCCCTATCACGATCAGGATGTCGCCGCCCAAAAGTCCGACCATGCCGGTCACGCAGCCCAGAAACCAGATGTCCATGTAGCCGCAGACTTTTTCCAGCGTGTCGCCAGCGGCGCCAAGCTTCAAAAAGAGCAGGTGGGAATAGCACTTGCCGGCTATGGCCAAAACGAAGGAGAGCAGCACCGCAAGATAGAAGCCGCTTCTTATCGTTTCCTGGGCCTTCTGCTTGTCCTGGGCGCCCAGAGCCTGACCGGAGATGGTCATGATGCCGGCGAATATGCCGCGGAAGATGCAGCCGCAGAGCATTACCACGGGAAGCGTGAAGCCCATGGCGGCCAGAGGACCGGTGCCTAATTTGCCGACGAAATAAGTGTCGACGACGTTGTAGAGGGAAAGGGCGATGGTGCCTATCAGCATGGCCGAGCTGGTCTTCAGCATGATCATGCCGATGGAGCCGGTGGTGTAGAAACCTTTGCTCTCAGCCATTTATTTTTCCCTCCAGCATAAGGTCGCCGTCAATTTTTTTGACAGCTGTCCAGACGATCTTGGGAGACTTTTCCGGAGTTTTACATAGGGCTTCAAGCACAGGGGATCTCTTTCCGCCCAGGATCTTGGGAGCGATAAAGACGGTCAGTTTGTCCGCCAGCTTCGCTTTGAGAAAAGATGTGAGCGTTTCGCTTCCGCCTTCCACGAGAACGCCGCTGACGCCTAACTTGGCCAGCTCTTTCAAAAGCTCTATAAGGGAGACTCTCTCCCCTTTCGTTTTTATGACGGTGAAGCCGCGCTCTCTCAGTTTTTTTATTTTGTCAGCTTTGGCCTTTTGGGAGACCGCGATAATAATTTTTTCGCTGGGAGTGTTTTTTGTGAGTTTGCCGTCGTAGCTGAGTTTAGCCTCTGAATCGAGCACGATCTTATAGGGCTGGCGCTCTTTTTTGGTCAAGCGGATGCTGAGGGAAGGATCGTCCGCGACGACGGTCTTGGAGCCGACCAGGACAGCGTTGTATTTCGCCCTGAGTTTGTGAGCCTCACGGCGGCTTTTTTCATTGGAGATCCATTTCGCGTCGCCGCTCTCCGCCGCCAGTTTTCCGTCCAGGCTCATGGCCCATTTCAGATGAATGAAGGGTCGGCCTTTTTCCATCCTGGCGTTGAAGGCTTCGTTTAATTCCCTACAGTCAGATCTTTCGGTTGCGGTCACCTTGAGGCCGGCGTCCTTAAGGATCCTGACGGCACGGCCGGCGTGCTTGGGATTAGGGTCGATAGTCCCTATTTTGACCGCGGCGAATTTGTTTTCTATTAGGGCTTTCGTGCAGGGGGGCGTGCGGCCGTAAGTCGAGCAGGGTTCAAGCGTGACGTAGATGACAGAGCCTTTTACGTCATGGCCTTTCCTTTTGGCGTCCTTGATGGCGCGTATTTCCGCGTGGTCGCATCCGGCTGTCTTATGGTATCCCTCGCCGATTATTTTTCCGCCCTTAACGATGACCGCGCCCACCATGGGATTAGGGGCGCAGGTCAGCTCGCCTTTTTTGGCGAGGGCAGCCGCGTGCTTCCAGATGAGATCCTCAGTCATTTTTAACCTCGAAGCCCCAGGCTTTCAGAATATTTTTTTCAGAGGCGGCGGCGTTTTTGATTATCCCGTGGGAAAATTCCAGACGCTTGGGATATTTCTTCCTCAGCTCGTCGAAACGTTCGGCGCGCCTCTTGTCGCCCATATCGAGCGTCTCGCACATGGCGGTATCGTCTCTTTCCGGGTCGTAGAGGGCGCTCACGGCCTTGTAGAGGGCCTTTTCGCCAGTCAGCCCATTGAGATCTATCTCGACCTTGCCGCCCTCATGATAGGGCGCGCGCCAGGTTTTTTCTTTGCCTAAAAAATCGCAGACAGCTGAGTAGATCATTTCCGTGCCGCGTAATTTGCCGTCCCAGGAGTAGCCCGCGATGTGAGGAGTGGCGATCTGGGCGCAACATAGGATGTCCTTGTCAGGAATCGGCTCGCCTTCCCATACGTCGGCGTAGAAGTCCAGGTCCCTAACTTTCATGAGCCTTTCTTTCAGGGGCGCGCTTTCGATGACAGCGCCGCGGGAAGCCTGGATAAGCACCGCGCCTTCCTTGATCTTGGAAAGCTTTTCCGCGTCGATGAGATGGTAAGTCTTGTAAGGACCTTCGGTCGTAAGGTCGGTGTGCAGCGTGATTATGTCGCAGGAGAGCGCTTCTTCATAGGAGGCGCTTTGAAAATCTTTCTCGCGCTCCGCTCTCGGAGGGTCGCAAAGGACGGGCTTCAGGCCGAGCGCTTCGGAATACTTCGCGACTCTCGACCCGACCTCGCCCACGCCAATAATGCCGATCGATCTTCCCGAAAGGGTTTGCTTGTTGCGGCAGGCGTGCAGAAGCATGACAGCCATCACCCACTCCGTGACGGAAACCGCGTTGGAGCCTTTGGCGGCAGCCCAGGGAATGCCGTGAGCTTTCAGCGCTTCCTTGTCCAGGTGCTCGCTGCCGCTGGTAGCGGTGGCGATGAACTTCACTTTCGGCGCGGCTTTAAGGAACTCTTCGTTCACTTTCGTGACGGAACGCACGCAGATGATGTCGGCGTCTTTCACGGCGCCGACGTCCAGAGGCCGGCCTTGAAAAGTCCTCGTTTCGCCAAGCGTTGAGAAGGAAGCCTTGGCTTCCCTGATGTTCTCGTCAAGCGCTATGAGCATTTTTTAAGAATACTTGTGGTTGCGCCACATGAAGAAGAGACCGGCGATCACGAAGAGAATATCCGGGAACCAGATGCAAAGATATGGATAGAGCCCGTAATTCTCCTTGAAGGTCTCGACCAAGATGATAAGCGAGTAGTGCAGCGCGATAAGGCCTAAGCAGATGAGGAAGCCGATGGTCTTCTCGCTTCTGTGCGCCCTGATGCCCAAAGGAATGCCTAGGAGCGCGAAAGCGATCGACGCGAAGGCGTAGGCCGCGCGCTTGTTGATCTCGGTAAGGTAACGGCTGCGGTAGTCCATGTTGTTGTGGAAGGACTGCAGCCAGGTGTCGTGCCATTCCTCGAAAATCTTCGTCGTTTCGCCTTCGTTGCCGTCGATCTCTTTAAGAGCGGCGATCATCTCTTCGTAGCTCTTTTCGTTGACGGCCGCGACCCAGGCGTCGTTCATTTTCTTGATGCCAACTTTGGAGAGCATCTGCTTGAAGGGCTTTTTGCCTTTCAGTCTGCCCCAAAGAACGTTGCCTATTTTGATGTCTTTCTTGGCCTGGGCAATCAGCGCAGCTTTCTTTTCTTTCGGAAGCGCCTTAACGTACTTGTCCTTTTCCTCGTCGCTAAGTTGCTTGAAGCCCGGTTCCCTGCGGCAGGCGTTCCTAAGCATCAGGTTCTCACGGTCAGCGATCATCTCCTGGATGTCTTCCGTGACAAGGCCCTTGGGATCCTTGCGGATCTGCTGGGCGGTCTCCTCTTTGATCTGCTTCTTCTTAGGATCGAGGTAGAAGTGAATGATGACGCGGCCGGCCTGCGAAATAAGGAAGGCGTTCGTGCGGCGCGTGTCCCTCTCCTCGGTCGTGACCTGGTTCAGTTCAAGCTGGAGCTTGGCCTGGGCGCGCTGGTAGTGCAATCTTCCTTCTTTCGCTTTGATGTTGCGGTAATGCGTGGAAAGGTCTTCTATGAGCTCAATGTCCTTCAACTCTTCGTCGTGCTTCTCGCCGATCTTTATGCGGTAGGGCCCTATCGCCTTGAAGGTGCCGGTCTCAATGAGAGCCATCGGATCCTCGACGGCGGAGTTGGCGACGAGTTCCCTCTGCTTCTGCTGGGCCAAGGGAAGGACGTTGTTGTGCGCGTAAAAAGAAAGGATCGCGATGACGGTCGCCAGCGCGATGGTCGGGAAAGCGATGCGGAAAATTGAGACGCCCGTCGCCTTCATGGCCGTGATCTCGCCGTCCGCGGAGAAGCGGCTGTAGACGAGAAGCGAGGCGCCCGCGACCGAGAACGGCAGGGCGTAGCAAAGCACCTGGGCCATCACGATGCCGATGAATTCCAAAATGGTGAGGACGTCGAACTTTTTAAGAACGAGCTCGAAGACCTGCAGCAAACTTCCCATGACCATCATGAAGGTAAGGACGACAAGCGCCATGATGAAGGTCATCAGAACGGAATTGAGAATATAGAAATTCAGGACCCTCATGCTGAGAGTCTTGCCGAAAACGAGGCCCAAAAAGGACCACTTCTGTTCCTTTTTGTCAGCCATTAAAGAGTGCCCTTAGTGCTTGGAATGCCTTTGCCTCTCGGATCGTAGGAAAGAGCGGAGCGCATCGCCCTAGCCGTGCCTTTGAAGATCGCTTCGGAAACGTGGTGCGCGTCTTTGCCGGCGCGGGCGGTTATGTGCAGGTTAAGACCCGCCTCGACCGCCACGGCGCGCCAGAACTCCTCGACAAGCGAGGTCTGGAAAGTCTTGATCGTCTCCTGCTGCCACTCCACGTTCCAGGCGAGGAAGGGACGTCCGCTGAAATCCAGCGCCACTTCCGCCAAAGCTTCGTCCATAGGCAGGAGCATGAAGCCGTAGCGGTAAATGCCGGCCTTGTCGCCCGCCGCTTCCTTCAGCGCCTTGCCGAGGCAGATGCCGATGTCTTCCACGGTGTGGTGGTCGTCGACTTTCGTATCGCCCTTGGCTTGCACCTTAAGGTCGAAGCAGCCGTGCTTGGCGAAAAGCTCGAGCATGTGGTCGAGGAACGGAACGCCGGTAGAGACTTCGT
Source organism: bacterium (assembly GCA_017539325.1). Lineage (GTDB taxonomy): Bacteria > Auribacterota > UBA3054 > UBA3054 > UBA3054 > UBA3054. The sequence goes on from JAFYHD010000006.1 coordinate 9,966, forward strand.
AGCTGCCTGTTCCGTCAATGTTGAAGCTGAGGCGGATGTCGGTCTCAGCGGTTTTTCTCGTTATTTCTGAGGTGCGGAGTCTGTTTTCCATTTTATTTGATTTTAGCGGCTTCCGCCTTTAGTTCTGTGAGGAATCTGTTGTAAATGTCCTTCGCGTTGGGCGTGAGTCCGGAATTGATGACTTCCGTGTCCATGTTCTTTTCGTCCAAAGTGACGGTCGTCACTTTGTTCCAGGCGAAGGGGCGGGACTTGATGTCGACCGGCACCAGCCAGCGCACGGGCAGGACGTCGCCGGAAGGCGTGAGCGTGTTGTGCTCGATATAGACGCCGAAAGTTCCCGGCTTGATAGAGGGATTCTTGAAACTGAATATGCCGTTCTCATCCGTCATGACCTTCTCGATCTGGCCCTGGACGATCAGCTCGTCCTCTTTGGCGCCGATCGTCTTTATGCTTTCTTTGGCCTGCTCGCAGACCTGGGCGGCGGCCTTAGCAACAGCGTTGGTGTCGATGAAGACGCTGGCGTCGAAGACGGCCGGCTTTTTGTCTTTGGGTTTCTTCTGCGTTTCAGGCGGAACTTCCAGAACGTTCATGAGCGCCAGCTCTTCCGGAGTGATGCGCTGCACTTTGGTGACTATCTGCACGGGCTCGTCGCCGATGCCGGCGTACTGCTTCTCCTCGATGCTGTAGTTGTAGGAAGCCTCGTCGAAAGCGAGACGGCCCTTTTCCTTCAGCGTCTCAAGCTTCGCTTCCCAGAATTCCGCGCCCTTTTCGTAGAGCGACCTTCCGGCAGGCGATTCCGCGGCGCGCTTGCGGCAGTAGAGCGCATATTCCTTGTAGTTCTTCACGCGCTTGGCTATCTCCGCCTGCTCTTCCTCGGTCAAGGGTTTGCCAGCGTCGGAACCTTCCTTCGTTTCTTCGGGCTCCGGCTTGTTTTCCTTTTTGAACTTCTCAAGAGCCTTCTGGGCTTTGTCCGCGAATTCCGACTGCAGCGTGCGGTAAGCGGTTTCAGCGTTAGCGTCCGCGGCTCCGAACTTCTCTTTCTCCAGGGCCGCCAGCTTTGTGTAAGCGTTGGAGTTTATGAGACAGACTTCCGCACCCAGAACGGGCACGTTGTTGAAACTAGCCTGTCCAGTAACATCGTAATTCGAGCGCATAAGAGGAATTCCTCCCGCAAGCAGACCGGCGCCCAAAATGGCTCCCGCCGCGATTCCGATGGTTTTTGCTGCCAAGATCATGTTTACCTCGCTGTGTATTTTTTCAGTAATTCGAGAAGTTCGTCCATCTGTTCCTTCTTACCGATGGAGAATCTGATTTTATCTTTTAAGCGCGGCGTATCGAAGTGCCTGACCAGATAGCCGTTGTTTTCCAAATAAGTGGTTATTTCCGCGGCGTCGCCTAGACCAGGCTTCGCCAGGAGAAAATTTCCGGAGGAAGGCGTCACCTCCCAGCCTAGTTCCGCAAGTCCCTTCGCGAAAGCGTCCCTTTCCGAGACGATCTTTTTAATTACTTCCGAAGTGTACTCGCCGTCAAGGAGAGCTTCCCTTGCCGCCGCCTGGCTAGCGGCGTTCAGGTTATATGAATCCTTGACCTTCATGAAGGCCTCGATTATTTCCGGAGCGGCCAGACCGAAGCCCACCCTCAGTCCGGCCAGGGAGTGCGACTTCGACATCGTCCTCGTAACGACCAGATTCGGGAAACGGGAGAGAAGCTCTATCGCGTTGCTGCCCGAAAAGAGCGCGTAGGCTTCGTCTATCACGACGATCCCCTTCGCGCTTTCCACCAAACGTACGATGTCTTCCTTCGGGAAGAGCGTGCCGGTCTGGGCGTTCGGATTCGGCAGTATCTTCAGTTTCGCTTCGCTCTCAAAGTAGCTTTCCGGCAGAGAATAGTCTTCTTTGAGAGGATGTTTTTCCGTTTTGGCGCCCTGGATCTCAGCCAAAGTCTCGTAGAGCGTATAAGTCGGATCGACGACCGCGAGCGTGTCTCCCTCGTCCAGGATGGAGCGGATGATCATCGTGAAGATGTCGTCGCTCCCGTTCCCCGCCACTGTGCAGTCAAAGGGAACGCCGAAGACAAGGGCGGCCGTCTTTCTCAATTCCACGGCCGTAGAGGAAGGATAAAGGCGGAAACTGTCGGCGCCGACGGCTCCCATAGCCTCCAGCGCCTTCGGCGAGGGAGGATAAGGGTTCTCGTTGGCGTTCAGTTTTACGAAGCTACCCTTTGGCTGTCTGCCCGGGATGTAGCCTTCCATCGCCATAACGGTTTTTCTTATCTTGCTCATACGCTTAAATCTTTACTAAATATTGATTATACCATAATCACCCGCGATTCTTGAAGGCAAGGCCGTTTGGCAAAATTTGTTATAATCGCTTTGAAACAATTTCTTTATAATCCAACCGTCGGGGCTCCTATGTTTACTAGAAATTTCTGGCTTTTTCTGATCCTTGCTCCCTTAGGCCTTTTTGCCGCTGTTCTCCCCCAGTCCGAAGAACCGGTGCTTTTCAAAGACGTCAAGATCAACGATCCTTTCTGGACTCCCAGGATCGAAGCGAACAGAGTTGGCTGCATCCCGGCCAACTACAAGATGTGCAAGGAGACCGGACGCCTGGACGCTTTCAAGCCGGAATACAAGGGCGGCCGCCACATCTTCTGGGATTCCGACGTGGCCAAGTGGCTGGAAGCCGGCTACTATTCCCTCCAGACCACTCCCGACCCCGAGCTAAGGAAAACGCTTGACACCGTGGTCGCCGACATCATCGCCATGCAGGAGACCAACGGCTACCTGAACTCCTACTTCCACTACGCCGATCCCAAAGGAAAGTGGCAGTACTTAAGGCACAACCACGAGCTTTACTGCGCCGGGCACCTTATGGAAGCGGCCGTCGCCCACTACTACACGACTGGCAAAAGAGATTTCTTAGACTGCCTCTGCCGCTACGCCGACCACATCTGCGAGACCTTCGGGCCAAAGGAAAACCAAATGCACGGCTACCCCGGCCACGAGGAGATCGAGCTGGCCCTGGTCAAGCTCTACAAGGCCACCGGCAACAAAAAGTATCTCGACCAGGCGCTCTACTTCCTCGATGAAAGAGGCAAGGAACCGCTTTATTTCGCCCTGGAAGAAGGAAAGCGCGGCGGCAACACCAACCTTTGGCAGCGCGACAAGAATTACCACCAGATCCACAAACCAGTAAGGGAGCAGGACGAAGCCGTCGGCCACGCCGTCAGGGCGCTCTACCTTTACAGCGGCATGGCCGACGTCGCCAGGGAGACCGGAGACCTTGGCCTCTTCGAAGCCTGCAAGAAACTCTGGAGCAGCGTCTGCGAACGCAAAATGTACATAACGGGCGGCGCCGGACCGTACCTCGGCAACGAAGGCTTCGAGGGCGACTACGTCCTTCCCACTTCCCATATCTGCAACGAGACCTGCGCCGGCATCGCGAACGCCTTCTTCTGCCACCGCATGCTCGCTCTTACAGGCGAAGCCAAATACGCGGACATCCTTGAAAAGATCGCCTACAACAACGGCCTTTCCGGCGTTTCCCTCGACGGAAAGTCTTTCTTCTACAACAACCAGCTTCTGACCTTCGACCCCGAGCCCGGCAAGCCCAGGGACCACATGCGCGAAGGACACGAGCATCCCGACCTTCACAGAAGGGAATGGTTCGGCTGCTCCTGCTGCCCCCCGAACCAGGCCCGCTTCGTGGCCTCTATCGGCGGCTACATCTACGCCAAGAAAGAAGACTCCGTCTTCCTCAACCTCTTCATCGGAAGCGAAACAACAGTTCCTCTGAAGGACAACAAAGTCAAGATCCAACAAAAGACCAACTACCCCTGGGACGGCAAGGTCACTGTCAGCGTTGACCCTGAAAAGCAGGGAGAATTCGAAGTTGCTCTCCGCCACCCCTACTGGTGCCGCCACTACAACCTGACCGTCAACGGGCAGAAATTCAGCGCCCCCATGGTGAAAGGCTACCTCGTCATAAAGAGGAACTGGAGCAAAGGCGACAGAATAGAATTCGAAATGGACATGCCGGCGGAGAGAGTTTACGCCAACCAAAAGTCCAAGGAGCTAATGGGCCGCGTCGCTCTTCAAAGAGGCCCCGTCGTTTATTGCCTCGAAACCTGCGACAACGCCACCAACGACCTCGATAAGCTCATGCTGCCAAAGGACAGCAAGATCGAAGCCAAGTTTGAACCGAACCTTTTGGGCGGCGTAACGACGCTCAACGGCAAAGCCTTCCTGGAGGAAGCTGCCAAAGACAATTCCCCCCTCTACACCACAAAACCCAAGAAAGGCAGAGAAGTCGATTTCAAAGCCGTCCCCTACTACGCCTGGGACAACCGGGAACCCGGCAGCGTGATCGTCTGGCTCAGGGAAGAATAACAAAAAAAGACCGCCGGAATGAGGTGAACCCCAAATCTTGGACAGATTTGGGGTTCATATCATTCATGCGATTTTTTTACTTAATTATGAACACACGAAAGCCGACGTTGTAGAAACCGGCGGTAGGTATGACAGAATCACGTCTAGCGGAGCGGCATTGGTAGGCGTAACTGCTGCAGCTCCCTCCCCGGACCACACGGTTGTTCGCGCTGCTCGGGCCTCTCGGATCGACGGCGGGTCCGTCATCATAAGCTGAGTTACGCCAATCAAGACACAATTCACGAATATTCCCGTGCATATCATACAGACCCCAGGCGTTCGGCAGATATGACCCGACTGTGGTGTGATCGCCAAATCCGCCTTTCCCATCGGATTTGTTGTAATAGTAGCGGCCAACTTCCGCCATTTCTTCACACTCATTCTTGTTCGACAGATTTTTACCGCTGTTCAAAGCCGTTGTCGTTCCCGCTCTGCAGGCGAATTCCCACTGCGCCTCGGTGGGCAGGTCGCAAGTTAAATTAGTTTTTGCGCGCAGCACACCAAAGAAGGATGTTTCATCAACATCATTGTTCGCAGGCCACCCCGTTCCTTTGTTTTCCCCGCGGAGCATATTGTATGAAACTTTTTCCACCGGTCTTGCGTCGCCCTTATATTGCGACGGATTCGATCCCATGACCAATTCATACTGTTTCTGAGTCACTTCGAAAATGCAGGCATAGAATGATTCCGTCAATGTAACCAAGTGCTGTTTCTCATACCATTCTCTTCCCAATTCGTCACTGGCGCTGCCCATGCTGAAAGTCCCCGCTTCAACCTTTCGCAAGACCATTTTCGTCGTCTTGTATTCCTCCGTCCAGCCGCCAGTCGGAACATCGCCGAGGTAGATCACAGGGTAACTTGCGGCGCCGGTCCCTCCTGAAAGGTCTATGACCATGTATTTATCTACAGTAATTTCCTTCGCTTCCACTTTTACTTTGAATTTGTCGGTTGCAGTATCGTAGAAGCTCTCATCCGGCGTCCATTCCGCCCTGTGCGCTCCGGCGCTGTAAAAAGTCTCGTCAAGCGAGGAAATGCGAAGCGTCCCTCTTTCCTCAAGATCGAAGCTGGTCGCGCCGTCGTCAATGGAGCCGTAAAACTTAATGTCGTAAACGGTGTTCTCCGCGGGAGTCATGGTATAGGTTATGATCACGTTCCTGGTGAAAGGCAGCATTTGTCGGAAATTTACGTCGCTGACAACGTCAGCCTTGGCGCCAAGGGAACTTAAAGCCGCGATCGCCGAAATGGAAAGGAGAATTTTCCGGCGCTTGCGCGGGAAGAGTAACCCGGCAACGGCAAGCAAAGCAAAGAAGGCTGGCTCAGGCAGGATCGTCACGGAACGTGAGAACGATTTTGTCTCGCTCGAACTGACGACCGTTTGCGTTATTGTATAGGCATCGTTTTTCGGCAGATCGGAATCGGTGTAATCCCATGTCGCAATTCCTTCCACGGCCGTTCCGCTATTGTCGGAAAATATCTCGGCTGTTTTTGAACTGTCAACAGAATTGACCGCCATGATAGTTAGCGAGACGGGAGTCCCGTCAGCCAAAAAGCTGCTGTAAGGCAGAGGATCAGTCGGCAGCAAAAGGAAAGATTCCGTCGATAGTTCGCTTCCGTCGAAGTTTCCGGCGGACGACCAGGCTTCATCGCACCGCGCGACGGAGCAGATAAGCGTACACAAGACCAAAAAGAATAGGTTTTTCATGCTATGTTCCCACGCAAAGAAAAGTATGTTTAGTTGTTGCGAAAGCTTACTGCAAATCGGCGAATTCAGCGAAAAACGCCAAGCGCAGAAAACTCTTCCATTAATGTGACGGTTGTATGAACGCAATAGCAAGTAGCCAGTGCAACAAATCACCTTTGATCTGACGCAAGTGACATTCCTGTTATTACTGCCCAGCATTGTACCATTTTTCTTAAAATTATCGCTGCGCTTTGTAAAGATCGGTTGCTCGGAAGCGAAAAAGCCGGCGAAAACATGAAATGCTTTCCACCAAGACCAACAAGTGTACTGTTCTTTTTCCCTTCTATCAGATCTCCTTCCCAATGGCCCGCCCGCTTTCTCGCTGCTATAAAACCACTGTCTCGTCATTCCAGGTTTCCCGCATACCGCAGATTCTTTTTATCTTCAAGCAGGCCATATGCGCGATCCATCTACGTTCTTTTTTAGCTCTTCCGGTTTTGTTCCTAGCTTGTCGCATGCGATTTAGGGCGAGGCCCCGTCGTCTACTGCCTCGAGACCTGCGACAACGCGACCAACGACCTCGACAAGCTCATGCTGCCAAAGGACAGCAAGATCGAAGCCAAGTTTGAACCCAACCTCTTGGGCGGCGTAACGACGCTTAACGGCAAAGCCATCCTGGAGGAAGCTGACAAAGACAATTCCCCCCTTTACACCACGAAACACCCAAAAGGCAGAGAAGTTGACTTCAAGGCCGTCCCCTACTACGCCTGGGACAACCGGGAAACCGGCAGCGTCATAGTCTGGCTCAGGGAAGAATAAGAATCGCTAATCGTTTTTTACGAATTTCAAACCAAGAATGACATTCTGAAGTGAACCCCCAATCTGTCCAAGATTTGGGGTTCATATCATCTTTTTCCGCTTTTTTTCATCTCCTCCCGGATCTCAGGGACGGTTGGATTCTTGCCTGCCTTTTTGCGCAGCGCTTTGATGGCGGCGGCGATGTCGACGGCTTTGCCGGTCTTTTTTTCTTTTTTCATGCTTTTCTCCTTGTTTTAGGGTAAAAAAAAAGCCTTTGAAAAACATGCGTTTTTCAAAGGACATATTGATCCCGATGAAATGGTGCGCGAGGCGAGACTTGAACTCGCACGGGTTTAATCCCACTAGCCCCTCAAGCTAGCGTGTCTACCAATTCCACCACCCGCGCTTCTAATACAATAGCTACTCAGTCTTTCATGAGCAGTGTTAGTATGGTACTATAATCGCCTCTGGAAGTCAAATAGGCAGCCCTGCGAACCACATGTTCAGAGCAAGTAGGCAGAAACCGTCGCGGCAGTTGTCGCTTTCAGCGAGCGCTTTAGCTTCTTCCATTGTGAACCATTTGAGGCCGAAAGTCTCTCCTCTGTCGTAGTCTTCGCTGACTTTTTGGGGGCCCGTTCCAACGAAAAGGTTGAAGCAGTGGTTGCTGCGGCCGATCTGGGGATAGAAGGTCTTTATGAGCCGGCATTCCTTCATTGCGTAGCCGGTCTCTTCCATGGTTTCCCTTCGGCAGGCCGCTTCGAGGTCTTCCTTGGGATCGTCGTTGCCGGCCGGGAGCTCCCAATCGTAGCTTTTCACCATATAGCGGTATTGTTTGGTCAAAAGCGCCCTGTTCTGGTCGTCGATCAAGAGAACGCCTACGACCGGCATAGGGTATTCGATGGCGTGGAACTCGATCTCCTTTTTGTCGGAGCAGATGATTTGATCGGCGTAATGGGATAGCCAGGGACACTCTACGAGAGGCGTCCTCTTTACAAGCTTCCAGGGCGGTTCGCCTGTTAGCTTAGTCTCCAGAAGTTCGTCATCTTTCATTTTCTTCGCTTAAAACGACCGCTTTGTAAGCGACGTCGGTGATGAGCAGTCTGGCGTCGACGTCTTCCACGAGATTGCCGAGGTAAGTCCTCAAAAAGAGCCTCTGCTCACAATACGAGAGCGCGGAGCCGGAGGAAGCGAGAAGTCTTGCCAGATCGTCGACTCTTCCGAACCAGGAGCAGTTGCTTGAGAATCTCGTCTCCTTGAAATCCCTGATGTAGACAGCGCCGTCTTCCGAAACTGAGAGATTTTCGCAGCTGAAGCCGCCATGGACGATCCCGCAGTTGTGCATGCGGGCCGCGAGTTTCGCGAGCTTAATCAGCAGCTGTTCCTTTTTGGCGGGATCGTTCTGCGCCATCTGGAAAGCTTCCCTGAAATTGAAGACGCCGCGGACAAGGTAGACATAGGCCAAGGAACGCGCTGAGCGCCCAATTAGGAGCGGTCTTTCGCAAGGTATGTGCAGAAGGGAGAGCCTGGCGGCCGTACGCCAAATGCGCCTGTCCTTGCGCTTGAAGGGCAAGAGCTTTTCAATAAACGAAAAGCCCGTCTGCTCAAATTCGATGGCGACTTTGCCCTGGGGATGATCGTAGATGGCGAAGCAGTAATTCCCCTTACGTTCAAAGCGCGTGATGTATTTTTCGTTCTGCCATTCGCGCTTATCAAGAAGAGCGCAGACGTCGTTTACGAGAACCCTGGACTCGCCTTTGCGCATGAAACCGGATCCGCCGTTCCAAACTTTTATCGGCGCGAAATCGCGATTGCTCTTGAAAGCGCGGCGGCTTCTGGATCTGGCTTGCGCAAGGTCGTAGCCTCTCAGGTTCTCGGCGACCTCGTGCCAGACGCTGTGGTAGTCGCGGCGGCTGTGCGTCTCGGTAGTCTCGGTGATGACGGCGAAATTCCAGATGTAAGCTTTCAGAAATTCCACGCGCGTTCTCACGGGAACTTTTTTGCCGAGGCAGTGCTGCAATTGCGTCAGATCTTCCTCAAGCTGCACCCTGGTGCAGAAGCCCCTTCTCGCGTGCTGGAAATCCGTGAGGTACCACTTCTTCTCCGCCTGCTGCCAGAGAAGATTCCCGGCGTGAAGATCGCGGTGAACGACGAAAGCGGAGTGCATGCCGGAAATAAGCTCGGCCAATTTCACCACCTGCTCTTTGGCGCCATCGGCTTTCCAGTCGGGGCGCATCTCGTCGTAGGTCACGCAGTCGGGTATGAAGCGTGAAACGAGCCAGACTTTTATTTTGCCGTTCTCTTCTGCAAAACCTATGGCGATCGGCTCCGGAACGCTAATGCCTTCCTTGTAGAGCACCTTCAGAATGTTCCACTCTTTCTGCGGAGCGGAGAATCCCCTTTTCCACTTCAGCTTCTCGATAAAGTTCGAGAAAGTGAAAGCCTTCACGAGCTTGTCGTCAAGACGATAGACGAAGCGATGGTAGCCGCTGCTCTTAAGTAGCTGGGCGGAGGAACTCAAAATAGTCTCGGGATCATCCAGGAACCCTGGCTGGAAAACGCCTTCGCCGTCTTTGTAAAACTGCCAGGAGATCTTCATTGCTTCAACTCTCCTTCTTCTTTTTGCGGGCCGTAGAAACGTTTGCAGGCCTGCCAGACCTCGTCATATCCGATGGCGCCAAGGCAGGCGTTCTCCCTCGGGCAGACCTGCTCGCGGCAGGGGCTGCAGGGGAAAGGCTTGAAAAGGTTGAGACGCTGACTGGTGACGACGGGCGGACGCCAACGGTAGAAATCCGCCGGGCCGTAGAGCACGACGCTCGGCAAACCCAAAGCGGTGGCCATGAAAGCCGGGCCGGAATCGACGCCGAAAAAGAAAACGCTCTCCGCCATAACGGCGGCCGTCTGAGCGAGAGTGGTCTTGCCGGCCAGCGAGAAAACGCCGTCGGCTTCCCCTGCCAAACTATCCAGGACCTCTTTTTCGGCCGTTCCGCCCAAAAGGAATATCTTCACACCCCATTCCTCACGCATGGCCCTCAGAAGCCTAATCAGGCGCGTTCTCGGCCAGTTCTTGGCGGGACGCTTGGAAATCGGAGCCATCACGACGTAATCCTCCCCCGCTTCCAGACCGTAAGAGCGGAGCAGCTTCCTCGCTTCCGCAATGTCGTCGGCGGTATACCAGGAAAACTCCAGCGAGAGACTGTAGTCTTTCGGCAGCGGGACGCCCTGGTCGTCGAGAACGTTCAGGACGGGCCTCATACAGTTTTCTATTTCCGTCAGATTCTGGTCGTAGATGCAGGGAAGATCGATGAAGCTCACCATCTTTTCCCTTCTGATCTCGCCGTAGTTGACGAACGATGGATAGGCGCTTATGTGCTTGGCCCTGCAAAAGAGCGCCCAAGGGACTCTGCCGAGGTCCTGCGGGGAAATGACGAAGTAATCGATCGGACCGAATTCCAATAGTTCGCGGCGCATCCTTAATTTGTCGAAGATCGCCCCGCTCTTGGGGGCTATGACTACCCTGTCGCAGTAAGGGCAGTTCTTCAAAACTTCCAGCCCGCCCTTGTGCTTGGCCAAAACGGTTATCTTCGCCTGAGGCAGAGCCTGCCTCAGCGTTC
>JAFYHD010000024.1 GCA_017539325.1 bacterium
CGTCCTGGTCGCGGACGACCCCGGCCCCATCTCCTCACAGACGGAGCAGGACACCAGGACTTTCGCCAAATACAGCAAGCTTCCCGTTTTCGATCCTTCTTCCGTGAAGGAAGCCTATGAGATGATCCAGGAAGCTTTCGCATTCTCGCACGAGTACGGAACGCCCGTCATTTTCCGTCCCACCACCAGGATCGACCACAGCTACGCCAGCCTCGACGTGAAGGAGGAGGCGGAATACGAAGAGCATTTTCCGCTAAGCTTTGAAAAGGATCCCTTGCGCTGGGTGATCTTCCCGAAGCTCTCCCTGAAGAACCACGCGTTGATTGAAAAGCGCAACAAGGAACTCTCGAAAACCTTTTCAGATTATGCGAGAAACTTCATAGTAAAGGAAGACAAGGAGACGAAGAAAGGAATTGCCGCCTCCGGCATCAGCTACGCCTACGCGAGGGATATCCTGAAGGGCAAAGACAGCCCGAGGATCCTGAAGGTCTCCACGCCCTTTCCGTTCCCGGAAGAGCTCGCCCAAGAATTTCTCATGGGCCTTGAGGAAGTCCTCGTCCTGGAGGAGCTCGATCCCGTTTTGGAAAGAGAGCTTTTCGAGGTCATGGGGAAGCGCGGCATAAAAGTAAAGATCAGAGGCAAGCTGGACGGCACGGTGAAGCCGGCCGGCGAGAACACGCCTAAAGAAATTAAAGCGCTGCTCGGCGATTTCCTGCAGTTTGAAACTGAAAAAGAAAGCAAGGCCGCGAACGCTCCCGCGCTTCCAATAAGGCCGCCCGTCCTTTGCGCCGGCTGCCCGCACCGCGCTTCCTTCTACGCCGTGAAACAGGCCGTGAAGGGAGAAAAGGCGGTCTTTTGCGGCGACATCGGCTGCTACACCTTAGGCAACGCGAAACCGCTTGACATGTGCGACACCTGCCTCTGCATGGGCGCCGGAATCACCATCGCCCAGGGGATAGGAAGAGTTGACAAGGGCACGAAATGTTTCGCTTTCATCGGCGACTCGACGTTCTTCGCTTCCGGGCTTACGGGAGTCGTGAACGCTATCTACAACCAGGCTGATCTTACGGTTGTCATCCTCGACAATTCCACGACGGCCATGACCGGCCACCAACCGCACCCCGGCACGGGGCAGACTCTGATGGGGGACGTGACCGCCGCCATCGATACCAAGGAAGTTTTGAAGGGTATCGGCGTCAAGACGATCGCGGAAGTGGATCCTCTGGACTTTGCTCTGGCGGTCGCGACGGTCAAAAAAGTTTCCGCGGAAAAGGGCGTGAAGGCCGTGATCTTCCGCTATCCCTGCATCGTCAAATTCAAACCTCAGGGCGCTAAAGCCAAGGTCGATGAGAGCAAATGCGTCGGCTGCCAGAAGTGCATCCGCGAGCTGGGCTGTCCGGGCCTCATATTGAAAGGCAAAAAGGCTTTCATCGACGACAGGCAGTGCGTGGGCTGCGCTCTCTGCCAAAACGTCTGCGCGTTCGGCGCCATCGATTGCCCGCCGCATAAGAGAAGGGAAGAGCTCATCACTAAAGATCTTCCCAAAGCGCAGAAGCGAGAGGAACGCAAACCTTCCCAAAGCCCCAAAAAAGACATCCAGAGTTTCGATCTTAACATCATCCTTTGCGGCGTGGGCGGGCAGGGGACGGTCCTCGCTTCGCGTCTTCTGGCGGCCACCGCCATGCGTTTGGGTCTTGAGATCAAGACCGCCGAGACCATCGGTATGGCGCAGAGGGGCGGCAGCGTAGTTAGCCACATCAGGATAGGCAAAAATATCCATTCGCCCATCATCGGCGAAAAAGAAGCCGACCTTATCCTCGGTTTCGAGATAGCTGAAACGCAAAGAAACCTCCCTTACCTAAAAGACGGCGGCAGGATAGTTACGAGCTCCTGCCCGGTCATTCCTGTCAACGCCATGCTGGGCGGGCCCCCGTACCTGCTTGACGAGATAACAGCCTATCTTAAAAACGCCGTTCCCGACATCAAGTTTGTGGACACCATTTCCGCCGCCAAAGCTTTGGGCAGCGAAAAAGTCATAAACGTCCTCATGCTGGGACAGGCCGCCAAAGCCGGCCTTCTCGGCTTCGGAACGGAAGAATTGCAAGAAACGATCACGGAGCTCATGCCTCCCAAGATACAGGAAATCAATTTAAAAGCCCTTCTATACCAGGAGTAACATATGGAGATCAACGCCAGCCAACTTTCGCTTGTCAACAAGCAGATAACCCGCCTCATCTCTTCCCAGAACTTCTACGGCAAAAAGCTGCAAGCTGCGGGAGTGGAGCAACTCGCTTCCAAGGATGATTTTGAGAAACTGCCTTTTTCGGAAAAGGACGATCTCAGGGAAGCCTACCCCCTGGGACTGATGGCCTGCCCGGAAGAGGAAGTCGTCAGGATCCATTCCAGCTCAGGCACCACCGGCACGCCTGTCATCATCCCTTACACCAGAAAGGACGTGGAAGACTGGGCCATCATGTTCAAGCGTTGCTATGAACTGGCGGGCATCACGAATAAGGACCGCATCCACATCACCCCCGGCTACGGTCTTTGGACCGCGGGCATCGGCTTCCAGGCCGGCTGCGAACTTTTGGGCGCCATGGCTATTCCCATGGGTCCTGGCAACACGGAAAAACAGCTGCAGATGATGATGGATATGAAGTCCACCGTGCTTTGCGCCACTTCTTCCTACGCGCTGCTTCTGGCGGAAGAGATCGCCAAGCGCGGAATCAGGGACAAGATCCATCTGACCAAGGGCGTCATCGGTTCCGAGCGCTGGGGCGAAAAGATGCGCAAGCGCATCCATGAAGAACTCGGCATCGAGCTCTACGACATCTACGGCCTGACCGAGATCTACGGCCCTGGCATCGGCATCAACTGCAAATACGACACCGGCATGCACATCTTCGACGACTACCTCTATTTGGAGATAATCGATCCCGAGACCAGCA
>JAFYHD010000025.1 GCA_017539325.1 bacterium
CGCTGACGAAGGCGCCGAAGTTGACGTGCCGTCTGTCGTCCCGCTTGTCGAAGGCGTCGTGGGGATGGAGCTTTCTTTCTACGACGAGGACGGCGACATTTCCAGAGGCTGGGACTCTTCAATTTCCGAGCAGGACGGCTCGAAGCCTTATGAAGTTGTTATAACGCTCTTTTTGGATCTCGGCAAGACTATACAGCCTATCTGCAGCGCCGCCATGCTTCCTACGATGAAAGTCAAGAACGGCCAGAACGAAGGCGTTAACGCCGGAAACGGGAACGAAAGGACCCCCGTTCCCGAGATGGAAGATCCGGAAGACGACTTCGGAGGCGGCGGCGGCGGAAGGCGCTGCGGATCCGGCGGCAGAGGCTCGAGAGGCGGCGGCGGCAGCCCCGGAGGCGGCGGCCCCAGAGGCGGCGGCGGACCATCCCCGGAATAAGAAAATCAAACGGAAAATAAATCTCAAAGGACAAATAAATGAGTGAGGAAAGCTTCAATCTGTCGACGGCCAAAATAGACCAGCAGCTTTTTTACAAGCTGCCCTACGCCTTTTTGGAGAAGCATCAGCTTATTCCCATCTGCGAGCCGAGGCCCGGCGTGACGCAGGTCGCCATGGCGGATCCCGACGACATCGAGACGCTCGACGAACTGAAGCGCGTCATCACGACCGAGCTCGAGATCGTCAAGGCGACTCCGGAGGAGATCTCGGAGGCGATAGAGCGCTGCAACAGCGGCAACGCCCAGTCCGTTGAAAAAGTCATTCAGGACTTAACGGAAGACGATCTCGAGATCATCGGCAACATCAGGGAAGACCAGGACGGCGTCGACGTGGCGAACGAGGCGCCTATCATCAAGCTCGTGAACCTCATCATCTGGAACGCCCTGCAGATGAGGGCTTCCGATATTCACATCGAGCCTTTCGAGAACCAGCTTCTGGTACGCTACCGTGTGGACGGCGTACTGCACGAGATGAGCTCGCCCCCGCACAACCTGCACGCCGCCATTCTCTCGCGTATCAAGATCATGTCCGACCTCGACATCTCTGAAAGAAGGACGACTCAAGACGGCCGCATCCAGATGAAGCTGGGCTCTAAGGAGATCGACATCCGTGTCTCCATCATGCCGACCGTCTGGGGCGAGAACGTCGTGATGCGTCTTCTGGACAAGAGCGGGCTGATGCTCGACCTAACCGACCTCGGCTTCGACGAGCACCATCTGAAGCTTTACGACAGTATGTTGAGAGTCTCGCACGGCATCGTTCTGGTGACAGGACCTACCGGCAGCGGCAAGACCACGACGCTCTACAGTTCGCTGAAAGTCTTGAACAAGCCGGACGTCAAGATCATCACGATCGAAGACCCTGTGGAATACCAGATCAAAGGCATAAACCAGATACACGTCAACGCCAAGGTGGGCCTTACCTTCGCGCAGGGCTTGCGTTCCATTCTGCGTCAGGACCCCGACATCGTGATGGTCGGTGAAATTCGTGACGTGGAAACGGCCGAGACCGCCGTGCAGGCGTCTTTGACCGGCCACCTTGTCTTCTCGACTCTGCACACCAACGACGCGCCTTCCGCCATCACGCGTCTCATCGACATGGGCGTGGAGCCTTATCTGATCACTTCTTCCGTGATTGGAGTCTTGGCGCAGCGACTCGTCAGAGTCTTGTGCCCATATTGCAAAGAGGAAAGCGAGGAGGACGTTACGGATGCGCTCGACAGGCTCATGATACCCGAGGAGATCGCGCCGAGAGGCAAGCACAAGATCTTCAAGGCCAAGGGCTGCGAGAAATGCCGCGACACCGGCTTCAAAGGCAGGATCTCGCTTTTCGAGATCATGCAGATGTCTGAAGAGATCAAGGCGCTGACTTTGAAGAGAGCGGCGGCCTACGAGATCAAAAAGCAGGCCATAAAGGAAGGCATGGTGACGCTGCAGCATTCCGGCTGGCAGAAAGTCTTAGCCGGCGTTACGACCCTGGAAGAAGTGTTGAGCGTCACGGAAGAAGTGTAAACAATCCCAAATCAATTGGAGGCAATATGAACAATACGAGTCAGAAAAACAAACGCCGCATGTTGGAACGCGGCTTCACCCTGGTCGAAATGATGGTCGTGGTCGCGGTCATCGGCATCCTGGGCTCCGTTGTCGGCGGAAAGCTGATCGGCAACACCGAAAAGGCCCGCAAGGCCAAAGCGATCATGGAGATCAAGGAATTTGAGACTCAGGCCGAGCTCTACCAGCTCAACAACGGCAAGCCGATAACGGCCTTGTCAGACCTTTATCCGGAGTATCTGAAAGAGGCTCCCGGCCCCGATCCCTGGGGCAACGAGTACGTCGTGACTGTCGAGAGCGATGGCACGGTCCGCGTGACCAGCTCCGGCGTCACCAGCGAAGAGACCGAAGGCAAAGCCGGCGGCCAGACCGCCGATTGGGGCAAATGATCTTAATCTCCATACTTGAACCGCTATGGCTCAGACCAAAAAGAAAAAAAGCATAACCAATCTTTTGTCAGGCGCCGAGAAGACTGTCGCTCTTGACATCGGGTCGCGCTATGTCAAACTAGCCGTGCTGCAGCGCAGAAAAAATTGCGTTTCAGCGAAGCAGCTTGACCAAATGGCGATCCCCTTCACCAGCAGCAGGGGAGACGTAACACCCGAGGCGGTGAAAGAGACCGTCAAACAGCTCCTTCAGCGCAACAGGATCAAGGACACCGGCGTCCTTTCCGTGATGTCCCGCGATTTCGTTACGGTCAGCCATCTGGAACTCCCCAGCACGGAAAGGGAGCAGATCAAGCAGATGCTGGTCTTTGAGGCCGAGAGCCATCTGCCTTTCGCCATGGAGCGTGCCATCACGGCTTTCGATTTCAAGCCGATAGAGCAACCCAAAGCGGAGCCCAAGGAGGGCGAAGAGGAAGCTCCCGCAGAGCCAGCGCCCGTAATGTCGAAGGTCGTTTTCGCGGCGGTCAGGCAGGCGCTCATCCCGAAATTCCTCGAGCTCCATTCCCAGAAGGGCTTGAAGCAGACAGCCATCCAAGTTTCCTCCTTCACTATTTTCAACCTTTACGACTATCTGAAGAGAGAGGGAAAGATTCCGGAAACTGACGGCGACACCATGATAATCGAAATGGGCGCCCGCAGGACGGAATTCATACTGGTGAACGGCAAGGGAGAATTGGTCTTCACAAGAAACGTGGAGAAAGGCGGCGATGATCTTACAGCATTCCTTTCCGCGGAGGAAGGAATTTCTTTTGAGGAAGCTGAGCAAAGAAAGATCAAAAACTGGGAGGAGACGAAACTGAACGATCCCGGCGAGCTTTTGCGTGCCATGGAGGGTCTCAATGCGGAATTGGACAAGACAATACGTTTCCTTAAAAACCGCGGTCTGTCTGAAAACATCACCCAGGTCTGCGTCTCGGGCGGCGGGGCGGCCAGACCGGAAGTCTGCCGCGCGCTTTCGGCGCCTCTCGGCATAGACGCGCCCCTGTACCTGAATGGGCTCGAGGCGATAGAAGCGAAGGGCAAAGATCTTTTCGGGCCTTCTTTTTCAGCGGTGCTCGGCGCCGCCTTGGCCCAGATCGACGAAGCGGCGATATACATCGATCTTCTGCCGGTCGACGTCGTCAAGCTTCAGCTTCTGGCCATGCGCCGGAAGATGCTTATCAAATTGGCGATTGGCGTAGCGGCCGTCGCTTTGGTGGCGCTTTTGATATTGGGAATAGCGGTCCTTATCAGCAACGCCAAAGTCGAGGCGAAGAACAAAGAACTTAAGAGCAAATTGACGGAGACCAAGAAGGTCGACGCCCTGGAGAAGCGCAATCAGCAGCTTCAGAAAGCCGTCAACGACATCGAGGGCGTTATATCGAGGAAGACCTCTTGGAATTCCGTCCTGGCCGGGATCTCGTCCTGCATGACGAGCAATCTCTGGATAACCTCGATAGGCGTCGACAAGAACAACACCATGACGGTGGAGGGTTACTCGAGGAATGCCGATTATCTGCTCTTCGAAGAGAACATGCAGCGTCAGCTGCGTTTCGAGAACGTGATAGTGCCCAGCGAGAAAACCATGTACCAGTACGGCCTGCAGGTGCACTACTTCAAGCTGACCTGCGACATACTGCCGGATTACAAATACAATGAGAAGCTGAGGAATCTTCTGAATCAGCCGGGCTCCGAAACGGGAGAAGCTAAGGAAGCAAACGTTCCGGCCACTCCGGCCACACCTGCGAACCAGTTGCTTGAAAGGAGCGACGCGCCGGCGGAAACCAACGAAGCTAAGCCGGAGGTAATAATGGAGGCGCCCATGCAGGGCACTCCGCTCCGATTGGGAACGCCCGCGGGAGGAAATTTCCGGGGAAGCTCAAAAGTGGCTGAAGAGCCGCCGAAAGCCGAGGGCCAGACGGAAACAAAAGCTGTTTCGAAGCCGGCCCGTTCCGGCAGGCTCATGAAGAGAGCCGACAGTGCTTCTGAAGCTGAAAAGGCTAAACCTGAAGCCGAGGAAACGGAAAAAGCGGTAACTGAAAATTCCGAAGACAAAGAGGAGACGGCCAAAGAGACGCCGGAATCTTCTGAGGAAACTTCCGTAACAACGGAAAGCGAGCCGGTCGTCAAAGAGATCGAATCGAATGATAAAGCCGCGCCGGAAAAAACCGAGGAAGCAGTCACCGTTGAAGCAACTGAAGAAAAGGCGGATGACGAGGCGGAGGAAGAGAGCGGAAGCGACAATGAAGAAGAAAACGACTCTGAAGACGCCGACTCTGAAGAAGCTTTTGAGGAAGATAACATGGAGGACGACAGATGAGAGCGCTGACCACTAGAGAATGGATGACCGTCGGCATCGGCGGAGCCCTCGTAGTAATCGTTCTGGTCTGGACTCAGTTGATCTCGCCTGGGACTGACAAACTGGAGTCCAATTCCAAACGTCTGGCCGACCTGAACAAGAACATCGCCACGGCTGATAAGAAGATCAGTCAGGGCGCCAACCTCGCCAAGGATTATAAGAATCTGACGGAGCGTTACAGCAACGCGCTGGAGACCATAAACGCTCAGAAAATGCCGGACAACCTTGCAAGGACGCTGCGCGAGGAATTTGCCAAACTGGACGGCAAGTACGGATCATCGATCACGAGTACGGCTGTGAAACAGCCGCAGACGAATGATATGTACAGCGACTTTTCCTATAACTTGAAGGACGTCAGGTGCGATTGGAAGAGCCTGAACGCCGCTCTAGGCCTTATCGAGAGCGCAGGACAGCTCGTCGGTTTCGACGCCATGAAGATCAAAAGCAATCTGAAGGATCCCAATAATCCCCAGGCGGTGGTCGATATGTCGGTGAGGTCGTTCGTATTTAACGACAGTCAGGATCAGGAATTGCCGAATTGGACGGCGCCTGACTACGACAAGCTGACGTCCGACCTCAAAGGCGATATCTTTGCTCTGCCTTCCGAGGTGGCGGCCGTTGCTGGCAGGAAAAACGGCCCCAGGCCGATCTCCATGAACTCCGACGGCAAGGAGGAACTGCCTTCCTGGACCAGGCACATACAGTTTAACGGCATTTCGCGTTTCGGAGACAAGAATTTCGCAATGTTCTACAACAAATCGAATCGCTCCACTTTCACTGTGGCGGAAGGCGAGAAGATAGCCGATACCGAGGCTACCGTCGTTTATATTGACGCAGCCAGCCAGAAGGTCGTCTTCGAGGAGAACGGCGAGAACAAAACTTTGAAGCTCAGGACCTACGGCGACATAAGCGAATTTTTGAACAGACCTTTCTCTTTCCAGTACGACCTGGAAGTCCAGAACGTCCAGACGAACGCAGCCGAGCAGACGGGAACCGTCGCTGTCCAAGAAAAGGCCGAGGATAAGGAAGAGGAGGAGAAAAAGGCTCCCAGCATTTCCGTCAATACGGAAGACACCGAAGTTCCCGAAGAATACGAGAAATCTTTGGGCAGCACTTCGCAGTGCATGATGAACAGCGGAATGTACGTCATCAAAGTCGACGCCATCATGCAAAAGAGGAACAAGCGCTTGAAAGCGAACTACGGAATGCTTATCACCAACACGCAGAAGCTCGGTCCCGGCGAACTGGCGGGATTGGAGTCTAACGACGTGCTTTTGGAGATAGGCGGACTGAAAGTTGATTCCGTCGCGACCTATACCTACGCTATGAACAAAGCTTACAGCTCCGGCAAGACGATCCCGATGAAATATATGCGCGGAGACGAGATATTCGAGACCAATGTTACTTTAAAATAACCTTAACCAACCAAAAATGAGCAAAGAAGAGAAAAACAAGTACCAGGATTCCTTAAACCTGCCGGCCGGAAATTTCCCGATGCGCGGGAACCTTCCCCAGCAGGAACCGGTTAGACTTGAGAAATGGGAGAAAGAAGACCTTTACGGACAGATTAGAAAAGCCAGAAAAGGCTCCAAGAAATATGTATTGCACGACGGCCCGCCGTACGCCAACGGCAGGATCCACATCGGGACCGTCATGAACAAGATTTTGAAAGACATGACCGTCCGCTACCTGACAATGCAGGGCTTCGACGCTCCTTTCGTGCCGGGCTGGGACTGCCACGGCCTTCCCATCGAGAAAGCGCTCTTAGAGCAGCTCGGCAAGACCAAGGACGAGGTCGACCAGGTCGAGTTCCGCCGTCAGGCCAGGGAGTATGCCGCCAAATACATCGACATTCAGAGATCGCAGTTCAAGCGCTTCGGCGTTCTGGGCGAATGGGGCAACCCGTATATAACCATGGATCCTCTCTACGAGGCGGACATTATACGATCATTTGGCGAGCTTTATTCCAAGGGCTATGTCTACAAGGGCTGCAAGCCCATACACTGGTGCACGAACTGCGAGACCGCCTTGGCGGTCGCAGAGATAGAATACGAGCAGGACACCTCAGCTTCCATCTACGTGAGATTCCCGCTGGCGGAAGGCCAGAAGCTGCCAGATGGCCTTCCAAAGGACGCTTCCATCGCCATCTGGACCACTACGCCCTGGACGCTTCCCAGCAACAGGGCTGTCTGCGTCAAGAAAGACATAATCTACGGCGTCGTCGACCTTGACGGAAAGAAGATAGTTATGGCCGTGGAGCTGGCCGCGCCGCTTTTCGCCAAACTGGGCAAGCCTGAGCCAACGATTGAGGCCACTTTCCCGGGCGAAGCGCTGGAGGGCCTCAAGGTCAAGCATCCCATTTTCGAGGGAATGACCGTCCCCGTGGTCATGGACGACTACGTCTCAACTGACACCGGCACGGGCGTCGTGCACATCGCTCCCGGTCACGGCCAGGAAGACTACGCGGTCGGGCTTCGCTACGGCCTGGAAGTCTTTTCGCCGGTGGACGGAAAAGGCTGCTACAACGCCAACGTTCCGAAATATCAGGGTATGCACGTGTTCAAGGCTAACGAGCCGATCATAGAGGAACTGAAAGAAAAAGGCATCCTGATCCACCAGGAACCTTGCACTCACGACTATCCACACTGCTGGCGCTGCCACAAGCCCGTTATTTTCCGGGCCACGGACCAGTGGTTCGTTGGTGTGGACAGGAACGATATGCGCAAGAAGGCCCTGGAGGAAGTGGAGAAAGTCCAGTGGGTGCCGGAAGTCAGCAAGCAGCGCATCAAATCGATGATTGAGCTTCGTCCCGACTGGTGCCTCTCCCGCCAGAGGATCTGGGGCGTGCCGATCCCGGTCTTCTTCTGCGAGAACTGCGGTCAGGAGATCATAAACGACGAGATCATAAAAAAAGTCGGCGACCTGGCGGAAAAGGAAACTTCCGACGTCTGGTTTGAAAAGGAAGCCAGTGAGCTTCTGCCGGAAGGCACAAAATGCCCGAAGTGCGGAGGAACGCATTTCCGCAAGGAAAAGGACATTCTGGACGTCTGGTTCGACTCCGGACTAAGTCACCGCGCTGTCTGCGGACGCCGAGAAGGACTTTACGATCCCGCCGACATGTATCTCGAGGGTTGCGACCAGCATCGCGGCTGGTTCCAGGTCTCGCTTCTGACCGGCATAGGGCTTATGGACCGCGCGCCCTATAGGAAAGTTGTCACGCACGGCTGGACGCTCGCGGCCAAAGGCGAGAAGATCTCAAAGTCCAAAGGCAACTACGTCGATCCTGTTTTGATGTGCGACAAACTGGGCGCCGACATATTGCGCCTTTGGGTTAGCTCCACCGACTACACTCAGGACGTGGTCTTCAACGACAAGATCCTGGGCGTTATAAGCGATGCCTACAGGCGCATCAGGAACACCTTCAAATATCTTCTCGGCAATATCGCCGACTTCCGGCCCGAGAACGCTGTGCCTTTTTCCGAGCTGACGAAGCTGGACAGGTACATGCTGCACTCTCTGGAGGAACTGAGATCCGAGGTCACGGAGGATTACGAGAAGAACGATTACATAAAGGCTTTCCAGGCTATATTGAATTTCTGCACCGTGGATCTTTCCTCCCGTTACTGCGACATCCTTAAAGACACGCTCTATACCGAGGGCAGAGATTCCAAATGCAGGCGTTCAGCCCAGACGGTCTTGAGGCGCTGCGCTGTCGTTCTCGCGAAACTTCTCGCTCCCATTCTGGTCTTCACCAGTGAGGAAGTCTGGGAATGCTTAAGGGAGATGGAACTCACGGAAAAGGAAGGCCGCGAGGGCAACGTGCACTTATCCCTTTGGCCAGAAGAGGAGAAGGAACATCTCGATCCCTCTTTGGCGGCCCAATTCGCGAAGATCTGGTCTGTTAGAGACGAGGTGCTGAAAGAACTGGAAGGCTTGAGACAGAGCGGTAGAATCGGCTCCGGACAGGAAGCCGAGGCGGAAGTCTGGAGCGACGATCCGGAATTGCTCGCGCTGCTCAAAGAATACGAAGGCGATCTGGCGAAGCTCTGCATCGTCTCGTCGCTTGCGGTCAACAAGCCCGAGAACGGCAGGGTCGCCGGCAAGCTTGTCGTGGCCGCCCGCCGCTCCGATAAACCGAAGTGCGCCCGCTGCTGGAACTGCAGCGACACGGTTGGCAAAAACAGCGAATATCCCGATGTCTGCGCCCGCTGCGCGGACGTTTTGAAAAATCAAGCGTGAAAACTATGGTCAAAAAATCGAAATTACCCAAGGAAGTCCTTCTGAAGCTTCAGAAGGCTCTTTTGAAAAAGCGCGCCCGCCTTATGGGCAACGTCGAGAAGCTCGAGGAAGAGTCTTTCATGAATTCGCAGAAAGATTTTTCCGGTGACATTTCCGGCTATAAAACGCACATCGCCGACATCGGTTCCGACGCCTCCGGCATGGAGCTGATGCTTGGATTGGCCAGCAACCAGCAGAAACTTCTGCAGCAGGTCAACGAGGCGCTCGCCCGTATCGAGGACGGCACCTACGGATTCTGCCAGATATGTGGGAAGCCCATTCCCCAGGCGAGGCTGGAAGCCATTCCCGAAGCCGAGCTCTGCCTTAACTGCGCGGACAAATAAATGGGCGAAAAGTGGAACAGGTGCGCGACTCCTGTCTATCTTGCCGCCAGCGCCGCGATCGTTGACCAACTTTCAAAGTTCGCGGTCAGAAGCTTCATAGAACAGGATACCGTCATAGCGGTCATGCCGTCTTTCAACCTGACTTTCAGGCTGAACCCGGGGGTGGCCTTCTCCATGCTTGACAACATAAGGTACGGCCACTTCATTCTGGCGGGGCTGGCGCTTGTCGTCATTCTCTTCATACTTTCGCTGTTTTTGAGGGGCAAGGCGCCTAAAAGCCGCGTGGCTACCGCGGCGCTGGGGCTTATCATGGGAGGCGCCTTCGGCAACATGATCGACAGGCTTTTGCCGCCTTATTATGCGGTGGTGGACTTCATAGACCTGTATTATAAAAACTACCACTGGCCCGCCTTCAACATAGCCGACAGCTGCATAACCGTGAGCGCCCTGCTTCTCGTCGTCGTCTGCTGGAAAGAAGATTAATTTTGTCAGGGGGATAAAATGGAGATCAATTACAACGGCTTGGGCAGCAGCCTAAGCGATCTGACGAGGCTTTCGAACGCGGTCACGCGTTCCATAAGCGCCGAGAATTTCAACGGCGAAAAAGGATGCGGCGCCATGGCGGAAGAGGGCGTTCACGCCCGCGCGGCCAGGGAGCTGGGGCGGGGCTGGAAGGTTTCGCCCTGCGTC